>DRJN01000321.1 GCA_011052165.1 Gammaproteobacteria bacterium | reverse complement strand
GTTGAAAGCTGGATCCCCTGATCCTGCGCCCAGGCCAGATAATCGGCCAAGTGTTGCTCCGATGCCGGAGTGAAATTCTTGGTATGGGCAATGGCAACCAGTGGCAATGCCTGCGACTTGTCCCCATATCGGTCTATCCACTGCCGTGTAACATCGATCAGAACCTCAGACGCCATAGTGGAAAAATCCAACATAACATGCCCCAATCGCATTAGTTTTTCCACTTGACCCCTCAATCTCCCCCGTCCCCCATCCGGACCCAGATAGCTTCCCACACAGCCACAGGCAAGGCCTCCATCTCCGGAAAACCGGTTGGCTCTTAATGCGTGCAAATGCCGCAATGGGGAAATCCTTCCTGTAACGATGGGCACTTCCCACGGCCCGGAAGGAGTCTCCAGACAAACATCCCCATTTATATGCCAAAATGCCTTCTCTGGCACACTACGGAAATCAGACCATTCTCCACGAGCGGCATTCCGGAATCCAGGGGCTATCGTTGAATCCACCAGGAAACCCAGCTTCAACAGCGCCTGTACAACATTTTCTGACGGCTGAATACACCAGCCTCCGGCTCGGAAAACCAGGCACCGGTACTCTTTCGTCGTTTCCTGGATTTTTCCCTCCAGCCATTGCTTACCAGCCTGAATCACCTTAAAACAGGCATCGCACTCCAAATCTCCGATTCGCCATTGAGAAGATGTCTTCCACCTGCCCTTCTCCCATTTTGCCTCTTCAAACTGAGGATGCAGATGTAGCTGAGCATCATGGCCACGCAAAACCGCACCTTGCAGTTGCTCAACGACGGATCTCTCATGCGACCGAGTTTCCTCAATCCCCTCCATGACTATAAACTCCAGAGCCTCCACAAAGAAAGTCAGTGGAGCAGCATGATTCTCGCAAATGTGCATCATCTGATCGGCAGGATCGAGCACGCAAGACTTCACAGACCCTAGACCGTTCCCGAAGACTTCGTAATCAACCGACAGGATAAGGTGTGGGTGGTTTCGCCCCTGCAACAACTATCGCCTCCCAATAATCAAGGCCTCAAAGGCAGACTTTAATTGGGTTCCAACAATGGCCGAAGAAAATTTTTCCATGACCCAAGCCTGACCATTCATTCCCATTCTCTTCCTCGTTTCGGAATCAACCAACCTTGCAATCAGCTTGGCCAAGCCTTCCGGAGACTTCCCGTTCAGAAGTAAACCTGAACGACCGTCACAAACCACATCTGCAACCGGGCCAAAATCCAATGCAATGACCGGCAAGCCATACGCCATTGCCTCAAGAAACCCCATGCCGAATGAATCATAACTGGTCGGAAGACAAAAAATGTCAGCGCTTTCAAGCAAACGTCCCTTTTCTCTCCCTTTAACCCAACCAGCAAACAAAACCCTATCCTGAATTCCAAGGTGTAATACCCGAGTCTCCAGTGATTGCCTCAGGCTGCCCTCCCCTCCGATAACCAGCCGAATCTTTTCGTCAAGAAATTTCATTGCTTCGATAACCAAATCAACCCCTTTGCCAGGCTCCAGCCTCGTCAGCGTAAGGACTGTAAAAGGCTCTTCGGAAGTCTTCTTTCTTCGTCGTGTGAACGTTATCTTCTCCCATGCCGGAGGAAGAGGGTTGGGAATAACAAATAACGGCTTTCCAATACGATGATCCTTCAAGCGTTGACGCCACCAAGGGGTCAGAACCGCCAATCCCGAGGCAGGCCCGACGACAATCCAGAAAGCCCACTTCTTCCACGGAGATTTCAGGTACTCATCAACCTCCAGCGCATGCAATTGCATCAAGGTGGCAGCACCACAAAATTGCGCCATTGCTAGAACCACTCCTTCCCTGAACAGGGACACACCAGCTCCAGGATGCGAATAGACAATCACGCTTTTACCATCCTTTTTTATCGCCCGGATTCTTCTTGCAATGTTAGGCAGTGCACGCAACCACATCAGCCATGAACCACCAAACGAGATGGGGTGGTAGGTTGGAATGGATGTATACTCTATTCTGGCTGAGTCCATCGCCGCCAAATATCCCGGCAAGGCAAACCCGATCCCTCCACGTCGACTTTCAGGGTCTGTGCCCGTCACAATAACCGCGTATTTCATAACCGGAGAGGTGTGCGCTCGCCTTGGACTGCGTTCTCATAAAGCGAGGAATGCCTCCACTCCATTTGCCCGGCATATGCCAACGCAATAATGAGCATGGGAGCTGTCGTCTCAGCCATCCACAGATGCCCGCCGGTAAAGGAAACGCCCATCCAGACTACAAATAGGACGAGCTTATACCGCTTGCCTCCACTTCCTCCTGAGAAGCGGAACATTTTCCAGTATACAACAAGCAGCAACAGCAAGAAAAGCAGTCCGCCTCTCAAAAAAGCATCTACCGGATCAATTTCCACTGACCCATATGAAATTGGCATTCCGCTAACCAGAAATCCTATAGGGAAATCATTTGCAAGGGTCGACAACAAAGACTCTACGCGCAGGTTTCTTCCACTCATAAGTAATGTAATCACATCGTGAAACGAATCACCCATGGAATGCGCAGTCATGTAGTTTAAAAATAAAGCTACACTTGCATGTATAGTTTCACTATACTGGTATGCCAATAAAGAAATTATCGAAAATACACCTACTACCCATCCAAAAACAGGCATCATCTTAAGCAAACCATAACGAGCCCATAGTATCCCCCCGACAAGAGGAACACAGGCAAGCAGCGCGCCCTTGGTTCCGAGTATGAGTGCCGCCAAAATACTGACCACAAAGAAAAGCACATGCCTCTGCCCAGAAAAATAGCGCAAGCCAAACCAGAAGATGGCAACCAGTACCGTGCCCGTAGCCTCATTTTGGGTCATGATGATTCCTTTGAAGCCAGGCCGCAACCCATTCCAGTAGGTTCGGAACATCTCATTTCCAGTGAATAAGCCGAGAAAGATAAAGGC
This sequence comes from Gammaproteobacteria bacterium, assembly GCA_011052165.1. GTDB lineage: Bacteria > Pseudomonadota > Gammaproteobacteria > UBA6429 > Thiohalophilaceae > JAADGZ01. The sequence goes on along the minus strand of DRJN01000321.1, from coordinate 724 downwards.
CAGATAAACAGCAAGAATGAAATCCAGCACCTTAAATAGACGGCCCACCAAGAAACGATCGCGCCCAAGAAAGATCCGCATGGCTACAAACAGCAATAACGGATAAATCATTTTATACAGGTGGATTGTTGCTGTCATATAACTATCCATGCCTGCAATTGGCCGATAGGCATAGCCGCCCCACAGAAGAAGCAAACTTACCAACCAAACAGTCAAAAGCCATCTTGCATAATTAGGCCATCTTTGGATATGCATGATTAGAATACCCGTAATGTCAATTCCCATCCCCGCACGGAATACAAAGGAGGCCCTCCAAAACACACTTCCATGAAAATGCAACCATGTTGACAAAGAATCTGCCAGCACGCCACCGATTAACAGAACACAGAAAAAAACGAATAATAGCTTAGAGGAATAGCTGCTCAGTGCGTGAGTTCCAGTCTTCATTGGCTCGGCGTATTTTTGGCTATATCCGGAATTCGCAACGCGTGATCATTAACTCTGGTTTGGCCATATAGCCGAATGGCACTAAGTTAAGCCCGCAACTTCTTAGCATATCCGCGTCTTTCAATTTCTATCCGCGCTTCTCGGCGAGGTTTATCCAGGCGCGGATAAGGCTTGGGTCTGCATTTGACCGCCCGCGGTTCAACTCTGCCGGGGCGATCGGCCACCCGTATTTTAGCAATGAGCACAAACAAGGTCGCCGTGTCTTCGCCGGATTCGG
>DRJN01000320.1 GCA_011052165.1 Gammaproteobacteria bacterium | reverse complement strand
TATCTGAATCCGATCACCCACTGGCTGGAGCAGCACCCGGATCAGGCTGCGCTACCTGAAACCTTAAACCGGCGTCTCAACCACTTCAGTGACAATTACTGGGGGGTGTTCCTGATCTATGCCTTAAGTATCCCTACCATCCAGCACTGGTATGGCCTGTACCCGGAAAACACAACCACCTACATCAGCCTGCTGCATTTTATTCTGCTGCAACTGGTGATCGCCATCATGGCCGGTCTCCCCGGTTACCTGCTGTCGCTCTCCACCCTGGGCCGCCTGGCGCACCACGTGGGTCACACTCGGATTCATGTCAGCATGAAATCCCAAATGCTGTTGATCGGCGTCCTCGTGCCAGTGCTATGCACCACCATTCTGTTGCGCTTCTACTGGCGGCAAACCGGCTCCCTGCCCACAGAAATTCTGCTGATCTGGTTATTCATGAGTTTGATGTCCGTTGCCCTGACTTTGCTGACGATCCGCGGCCTCAACCAGTCACTGGCGCCCGTGCACGAGTTGGTAGCCAACAGCGGCGCATCCGATTACCTGGATCTTGCTCGCCGCCTGCGGCCCCGATCGGTGGATGAGATCGGCTCCCTGGTGCAAACTCTGGGACGACTGTTCAGTCGCCTGAGCGACCAGGAATCCCACATGCACGCCATTGTCGATCACGCCGCCGAGGCTATCATCGTCGTCAATCAAGACAGGGAAATCGAAACTTTCAACCCGGCGGCTGAGGAACTGTTCGGCTATCACGGCTACGACGTTCACGGTCAGCGCCTTGGCATGCTGCTACCGGATGTTTTTGCCCGTTATGACAAGCACAATCTGTTGCAAAAAGAACAGGAAACCTGTGGCCTGCACCGCAAGGGCCATCACCTTGCGGTCTCGGTTCGCCTGAGCCGGATGCGCATGCATGACAAGGAATACTTTACCTGTCTGGTGGCCGACATTACTGACCGCAAGGCGGCGGAAAAGAAGCTGGTCGAGACCGAAGCCCGCTACCGCAATCTGGTGGTGCTGGCCCACGATCTGGTCTGGAGTATGGATGCCGAAGGCCACTGGACCTACCTCAATAATGCGGTAACCCGAATTTACGGTTACACGCCGCGAGAGATGATCGGTCAGCCTTTTAGCAACTTTCAAGCACAGGAATCCGTGGAGCGGGATCTGGATGCTCTTTCCAGCCTGCAACAGGGGCAGGAACTGTTAAACTATGAAACGGTTCATCTCGACCGGGAAGACAGCCCCCGCCATCTCAGCTTTAATGCCCGCCCCCAGTTCGATGAGGATGGCAGACTCATTGGTATCACCGGTACGGCACGCGACATTACCGCACAAAAAGCCTTTGAGCATGAACTGACCTGGCAGGCCCAGCACGATGCCCTTACCGGCCTGTTTAACCGCAAGTATTTCATGCAGGAACTCGAACGCCTGGTGACCCGCGTCGCGCGTAGCGGCGTCGAGTGCGCCATGCTCTATCTGGATCTGGATCAGTTCAAGTGCGTCAATGACACGCTCGGTCACGCTGCCGGTGATCGTCTGCTGCTTGAATGTACAAAAATGCTGCATGAGAATATCCGTGAAGGCGATCTACTGTCCCGCTTCGGTGGCGACGAGTTTACCGTGCTGCTCTACAATCTGGACACCCAGGCCGCCCGTCAAGTCGCCGAGAATACCCGTCAGCTATTCGAAAACTTCCGCTATATCGATAACGGGCAGTCCTTCAATATCACCTGCAGTATCGGGATCTCGATGATAGCCTGCGACAGCCCCTCGGCTGAAAATGTACTGCTGCATGCCGATCTGGCCTGCAACATCGCCAAAACGCAGGGCCGCAACTGTGTGCATCTGTCCACCCCGGAAGACAGGGAAAAAGACGGTATGGCCGAAGACATCGGGTGGGCCACCCGCGTACGCGATGCTTATGAGCAAGATCGCTTTACCCTGGCTTTTCAACCCATCATGTCTATTGCCGACAACACGGTGCAGGACTATGAAGTCCTGCTGCGCATGAAACTGAAAAATGGTGACATGATCATGCCCGGCGGCTTCATGCCCGCAGCGGAACGCTTTGGCCTGATTAACAATGTCGATCGCTGGACTGTGGAAGCGGCAGTCAGAAAACTGGCCGGGATGCATGAGAACAACCAGCCGGTACGTTTTGCCATCAACCTCTCGGGGCGCGCCTTTGAAGATAAGCAGCTACTGCCCATGATACAAAGCCTGCTGCAAGAAACCCGGCTCGATCCTTCTGTGCTGACTTTCGAGATCACTGAATCCGCCGCTATTTCCAATCTCACCGTCGCCAGCGAGTTCATCTACAAACTTAAGGACATCGGCTGCCAGTTTGCACTGGATGATTTCGGCACCGGTTTCTGCTCCTTTACCTATCTCAAACATCTGCCCGTCGATAAACTGAAAATAGACGGCTCTTTCATCAAAGGGTTGGCAGAATCCAGTGTCGATCAAGCCATGGTTAAATCCATGAACCAGATCACCCATGCCCTGCACAAACAGACTATCGCCGGGTTTGTCGAGAATGAAGAAACGCTCGTGTTGCTGAAGAGTTTTGGCGTGGACTTCGCTCAGGGTCACTATCTTGGCAAGCCTGACACGCTCGCCGCCGGTTCAGGCTGGGCCAAGTCTGGCAACAGGAATACAGAAGCCGCTATTATTCACTGACTGCTTCAACGTTCATGCCAGGCTACTAGCATAAAACCAGGTTAGCATATTCCAGCACCAGCCACTTGCTACCGGCCCCGGCAAAATTAACCTGTACCCGGGCATGGCGGCCCTGGCCTTCGTAGTTCAGCACCACGCCTTCACCAAACGTCTGATGCTGCACCCGCTGTCCCAGCGAAATACCCGTTGCATTTTCTTCCTGGATAAATGAACGGCCCGTAGAATGAACAACAGGCGCAGAAGAAAATGTCTGCATGCGCACTTCATCAATATATTCTTCCGGGATCTCCCTGAGAAAACGAGACGGCCGCGTGTATTTGTCATTCCCATACAGACGACGTTTCTCGGCATAGCACAGATTCAGCCGTTCCATCGCCCGGGTCATACCCACATAACACAGCCGGCGCTCCTCTTCCAGACGCACGGGATCCTCAGCCGACAGGCGGTGGGGAAACAGGCCCTCTTCCATGCCGCACAGGAACACCTGTTTAAACTCCAGCCCTTTAGCCGAATGCAAGGTCATCAACTGTGCACAATCGTCCCATTCGTCGCCCTGTGTCTCACCGGCCTCCAGTGCCGCATGGGAAAGAAAAGCGGTAACCTCATCCATCTCCGGCAGCTCACTGTCATAGTCATCGACGTTAAAGAAACGCCCGGCATTGACCAGTTCGTCCAGATTCTCCAGTCGTGCACGACCTTTCTCGCCTTTTTCCTTTTCATAGTGTGCTTTGAGGCCACTGTGATGGATCACCTGCTCAATCTTTTTATTCAGTTCCAGATCTGCGCTCGCGGCTTTTAACGAATCGATCAAATCCACAAAATTCTTCAAGGCTCCCAACGCTCGCGCTGGCAGGACTTTTTGCTCCTGCATTTGCCACAGCGCCTGCCACATGGATATTTCGTTGTCACGCGCCATCCCGCGCAAGGCCTCGACGGTGCGATTACCGATACCACGGGGAGGCAGGTTGATGATCCGCTCCAGCGAAGCATCGTCCCGGGGGTTGTTAATCAGTCGCAGGTAGGCCAGCGCATCCTTGATTTCCTGGCGCTCGAAGAAGCGCAGACCACCGTAAACCCGATAGGGGATCGCGTTTTTGATCAGCGCCTCTTCCAGCACCCGCGACTGCGCATTGGAACGATAGAGCAGGGCGCATTCACTACGCAGTCCACCGCCATCCGTCCAGTCCTGAATTTGCCCGGCGATATAATTGGCTTCATCCAGCTCATTGAATGCGCCATAAAGACGGATCTTTTTACCGTCGTGACCGTCGGTCCAGAGATTTTTGCCCATGCGCTCGCGGTTATGGGCGATAAGGACATTGGCTGCGTTGAGAATATTGCCGGTAGAGCGGTAATTCTGTTCCAGCCGGAAAATGGCCGTATTGATATAGTCCTTGCTGAACTGATGAATATTTTCCACCCGCGCGCCGCGCCAGCCATAAATCGACTGATCATCGTCGCCCACGGCAAACACCTGACTATCCGCACCCGCCAACATGCGTATCCAGGCATACTGGATAGTATTGGTGTCCTGAAATTCATCCACCAGAATATGCTGGAAACGCTGCTGATAATGGCGCAACAACTGCGGCTGTTTCAGCCACAGTTCATGTGCGCGCAGCAG
>DRJN01000319.1 GCA_011052165.1 Gammaproteobacteria bacterium | reverse complement strand
GTACGTTACGACGCTGTCGACGCCGCGCTGGGTGCGCTCGGCGGTGGCGATATCGATGTCGAGATCGGAGGCACGGCGGTCAACCTGTCCGTGGCTTCGCCGACCACGGGCGCCCCCGTCGGTTCAGGATGGAAGTACAAAAATCTGGTGTCCGCGAGGCCGCTTTTCAGTGAAACCGGAACCAATGCAATACAGGAATCAGGTGGCGGCAATGTACGTCTGGCGGTTGGCGGCGATATCCTCGGCGGCGCATTCCTGGTCGGCCGCGGGGTGGCGGACATTCGCGCCGGCGGGCGCCTTGCGGCAGCGGATGACACGGCGCTGAACACCGTGCTGGCCCTGGGCGATGCCGGGCTGACGGTGACCGGTGGCGCCGGAACCACCGTCGAAGCCGTGTATAACTTCACACTGCCGGGGCAGGACGGGAGCGGTTCCGGGTTTTATACCTATGGCAAGTCCAGCGCAGTGGCTATTAATGCGCTGGGTGGTGACGTCGTGTTGCTCAATAGCATCGGTCCGAAACTGGGCATCTATCCGGGTGACTTATCGGTACGTGCCAGCGGTGGCGATATCCTGTTCGGTAACCAGGCTGGCGGCAATTCTCTGCTACTGTTTCCCTCGCCGAACAGCAGCCTGGAATTGCTGGCCGGCGGAAGTATCGGCGATATCGCGGCATCAGGGGCCACGAATCCGGTGCAAATCAAACAGCTGGATGCGGATACCGCCCGCTTCCCGACGCCGGAGCAACCGCAGACCGTGTTGGTTGTCGGCGACCCCCGTTTCACACATGCGCTGATCCCGGTGCACACCGGCGACTCCAGGCCCAGCCGACTGGTGGCGCGCAGCGGCAGCATCGGCGCCGTGCAGGCCAACGGCAAGGGTATTCAACTCACACTGGCCGAAGCGGGGCTGATCTCGGCGGGCCGGGACATCGTCAATCTGAATCTCGACATCCAGCACCCCAACCCGGGTGATGTCAGCGTGATCCAGGCCGGGCGCGACATTCGCTATACGCCGTTTCGGGACCAGAACGGGAACTTTGTGACCCGTCCCGTTGGGGGCGGAGGCCTGTCCGGCATTCAGGTCGGTGGGCCGGGCAGCGTGGCGGTGATGGCCGGGCGCAACATCGATCTGGGGACCTCTGACGGGATCGTCACGCTCGGCGATCAGGAAACAGGCGCCGTGGGTAACATCAATCTGCCGGCCGGTGGCGCCGATGTGAGTGTGCTGGCCGGGCTTGGTGGCGGCGCCGATTACGCGTCTCTGTTCCAGACCCTGGTCGCCGGGGCGGCGTCCTTCGACGCACCGGTTGACGGCCAGTTCAGCCTGCGCGGTCGCCCGGGGCGTCCGCTAACCGATGCATTATTTGAAGAGATGCGTGTAGCGCTGGGCGGGATCGAGGGCGTACGGCTGATCCCCGGCGACGATGGCAAGACCAGCAGGCGGGTCGGTGACAGCCTGGTGGTTCAGCTGCAGGTGGATTCCGAACAGGCGGTGTCGGCTTTGCTCTCCAGCGATCTGTTCGAGGTCGATAATGACGATCTGGTCGCGGCCGGGTTGTACCGCAACGCGGTGCAGAATTTCATGCAACTGAGAAGTGGCGCGGCTTTTGCCCTGGCCGATTCGCTCGATGCCTTTAATACACTGCCACGGCGTTTTAACCGTGACCTGCTGCTGGATGTGTTTTTCAATGAACTGAAAGCCTCGGGTGTGGCTGCGACTAAAGGTGATAATGAGGGTTTCAGCCGCGGCTTCGCCGCCATCGATCTGCTGTTCCCCGAAGCCGCACCCGACAGCGGTAACCTGAGCATGTTGCTGAGCAGCATCAAAACCCAGGCCGGTGGCGATATCCGCTTCCTCAACCCCGGCGGCGGGGCGAATGTCGGCGCCGCCGCGCTGGATGGTCTGGCCAAGAAAGAAAGCGATCTCGGTATCGTGGCCCAGGCAGCCGGTAATGTCAGCGTCTTTGTGCGCGACGATTTCCTGGTCAATGCTTCGCGTGTGTTTGCACTGCGCAGCGGCGCCGTCACCATCTGGTCGTCTTTTGGGAACATCGACGCCGGTCGCGGCGCCAAGTCCGCGCTGTCGGCGCCAGCGCCGGAAATACGCTTTGATGAGGACGGCAACGCGTTCACCTTCTTCCCGGCGACCGTCAGCGGCAGCGGTATCCGCAACTTCGAGGCGCCCGAAGCGGTGCCGAGGTCGGTATTCCTGTTTGCACCGAACGGGGTGGTCGACGCCGGCGACGCCGGCATCGGTTCGGCGAGCGATATTTTTGTCGCCGCTTCCCAGGTGCTCGGCGCCGGCAACTTCGATGTGGCCGGTGTTGCGGTCGGCGTGCCGGTCAGTGACACCAGTATAGCCGCCGGTCTCACCGGCGTGAGTAACATCGCCAGCAGCACCAGCAAAGTTGCCGAAGAAACCGCCAGTATCGGCGCCGGGAATGGTAGCGGTTTCGGCGACGATGAACAGCTGGGATTGTTATTCGTGGAGTTGCTCGGCTTCGGCGAGTAACCACTGGTCGGCATTCGTTTGATGCTGGAATACAGCATCGCTGTAATAAATCTGTAACATTGTGCACCGATAATCACGTCTTTGTCGCGCTGCGGCGAAGTGATGTTGTTTCTGTGTCGGGAAAATCTTTTATAATGAATAAAGCTTTCAATCTTGCCGGGGCCGTGTTGCTGATGGCCTGCGTGGCGAGCGTATCCGCCGACCAGCGCACCGAGCTGCTGAAACTCCAGCATACCACCCTGAATCTCATTGAGGCCCTGGTCACGGAAGGTATATTGAGCCGCGAACGCGCGGATCAGTTGATTGCCGAGGCGGAACAGGAAGCCGAACAGCAGGTAAAACAGGAAGAACGCAGCGTGGCTGACAAGCGTGACGTAGTGCGCGTTCCGTATGTGCCGGAGTTCGTCAAGGACGAAATCCGCGATGAAGTGCGTGCCGGGCTGCGCGAAGATGTGGTCAACGATGTCATGTCACAGGCCAAAAACGAGCGCTGGGGTGTGCCCGGCGCGTTGCCGGAGTGGACGTCCAGAATCAAGCTGTCGGGCGATGTTCGCGTGCGCTGGCAAAGCGATCTTTACGCAAATAACAACAAGGACGGATTGTATTTCAATTTCCAGGGTGCTAACCGGAATGGCGGCCTGATCAATAATCAGAGCGCGATTCTGAACACGACCGAAGATCGTCACCGCGCCAGGGCACGGGTGCGATTGAACCTGGACGCCAAGGTATCGAACAATATCAAGATGGGCTTGCGGCTGGTTTCCGGTGACCCGAATGACCCGGTGTCGGCAAATCAAACCCTCGGCACCGACCGGGGGAAATACAGCGCCAGCTTCGACCGCACTTATTTACGCTACAAGGGGTTCGACAGCGATACTTACAACTGGATCACGCTATACGGTGGCCGTATGCCAAACCCCTGGTTGCATACCAATATGGTCTGGGACTCCGACCTTAATTTTGACGGTGTCGCTTCGACTTTTCGCTACAACCTGACCGGGTCGGATAATCTTTATGACATGGATGAACAGGACAAGAATCTGTTTTTCACACTGGGCGCTTTTCCGCTTGAGGAGTTTGAACTGTCTTCGCGCGACAAATGGCTGTACGGCGCCCAACTGGGTATGGATTGGACCTTCCAGAATCAATCCCGGCTACGCTTCGGGGTGGCATACTATGATTACGAGAATATAACCGGGGAAAAAAATGCTCTGGACAGTCGTTTGAAGGACTTTACCGCCCCCACCTTCGTACAGAAGGGTAACACCATGTTTGAGATCAGTAACGATGATCCCGCATCATTCCGTAAATTTGCTCTGGGGTCCGATTACAATATTCTGAACATGACCGCCAAGTACGACATCGCGAATTTCTCTCCCACGCATATTATCCTCACGGCTGACTATGCACTCAATCTGGGATATGACAAGAACGAGGTCATAAAACGCACCGGGGGCGTGGTTTTCAATCCCATTGAGGGTTCGCAGGATCCGTTCCGCAAGCGCAACAGGGCGTACAAGCTGGGCGTGTTGGTTGGTTGGCCCAAGCTGCGTGAACGCCGTCAATGGAATGTATCCGCAGCGTACAAGTATCTGGAACGCGACGCCGTGCTGGACGCTTTTACCGATTCCGACTTTCATCTGGG
>DRJN01000318.1 GCA_011052165.1 Gammaproteobacteria bacterium | reverse complement strand
TTCCACGACAAGCATGATTTTAAAAATACCGGCGGAGAAGAACTGACGTATCGCATTTCACTGATGGCCGAAGAGCTGGGCGAAATTTCCGCCTGCGTCACCAAGGGTAAAAGCCCGGCGTTACTGGCCGAGGAGGTTGCCGATCTGTTTATTCTTTTGATCGGCACCGCCATTGCCGCCGACTTTGATCTCAATGACGCCTTCTGGGCCAAGATGGAAAAAATCATGCAGCGTGACTCGCGCATGGTGAATGGTAAAATCCGCGTGTCTGAATTTCGTGACTAGGTGCGCAAACCCTCCCGCTATGAAATTAGTTATCCTTGACCGTGACGGCGTCATCAATGAAGACTCGGACGACTATATAAAGTCGGTCGATGAGTTCATTCCTTACCCCGATAGCCTGGACGCCATCGTCCGCCTCAACCAGGCGGGTTATCTCGTCGCGGTGGCCACCAACCAGTCCGGCATTGGACGTGGGTACTATGATGAAAAAACGCTGACGGCGATGCATGAAAAGCTGGCGCAACAATTAGACCAGCGGGGCGGACACATCGATTACATCGCCTGGTGTCCCCATCGCCCCGATCAGGATTGCGACTGCCGCAAACCCCGTCCGGGTCTGTTGCAACAAATTGGCCGGCACTTCGATATCCGTCTGAACGATGCCATCATGGTGGGTGACAAACGTGCCGACATTGAGGCCGCCCGTGCGGTGGGCGCCCGCCCCGTGCTGGTCAGAACCGGCAAGGGGGAACGCACCCTGGCCCAGCCATCCGCCCTGGAAGGCGTCCCCGTCTATGCCAATCTTTCCACCTTTGTTGATCACTTTCTTAATCAGGACGCCTGATGATTTTCATACGTTCACTTTTTTTCAGTCTCTTCATGATCATCTCAACCATGCTCACGGCTGTTTCACTGATCCTGCTTTCACCTCTGCCTTATCGTTGGGTGGTGGTCTTTTCACGCCTTTACCCGGCCAGCATCATGCTTGCCCTAAAATATATTTGTGGGCTTCGCTACGAAGTGACCGGGCGGGAAAATATCCCGGCGCAAACCAGTATTATTTTTTGTAAACACCAGTCCACCTGGGAAACCCTGGCCATTCAGGTCATTTTTCCGCCCATGGCGTTTGTGGTTAAACGGGAGCTACTTTGGATCCCTTTTTTTGGCTGGGGACTGGCCGCCCTGCGCGCCGTTGCCATTGACCGTAGCGCTGGACGCAGCGCAATGAAGCAAATGATTGAAAAAGGAACGGCTCGTCTGAAACGGGGGATCTGGATGGCCATTTTTCCTGAAGGCACCCGTGTTGCCGCCGGTAGCAAGGGTCGTTATCACATCGGGGGCGCTATTCTTGCCGCCAAAAGCGGCTATCCCGTCGTACCCGTGGCACACAATGCCGGCGAATTCTGGCCTCGCGGCCAGTTTCTAAAAAAACCGGGCACCATCCAGGTAGTCATTGGCCCCCCGATCCCCAGCAATAACCGCAAGCCGGAAGACATCCTGGCGGAGGCTAAAAACTGGATCGAAACAACCGTGGCTGAAATCAGCACAAAGCCGGCTCACTGTTGATGGGTTTCACTTCGTTCTACCCATCCTACGGATATAATAAAGGTAGATGGGTAGAGCGAAGTGCGAAACTCATAGGAGACACCTTTAGTCTTCCAAACCACCGGTAGGATGGGTAGAACGAAGTGAAACCCATCGCCCTCAATACCTGCTACACATCCAGATTTGAGGCATTCAAGGCATTGCTTTCAATAAAGTCCCGGCGCGGCTCTACCTGATCACCCATCAGGGTGGTAAAAATTTCATCCGCACCAATGGCGTCTTCAATCTGTACCTGCAACAGGCGGCGGCTGTTTGAATCGAGGGTCGTTTCCCAAAGCTGTTCCGGATTCATTTCACCCAGCCCTTTATAGCGCTGGATATGCTGGCCACGCCGCGCCTCGTCCATCAGCCAGTCCATGACCTCTCTGAAAGTCCTAACGGTTTTGCGACGCTCTCCTCGTTGCACATAGGCCCCGTCACCAATCAGCCCTTGCAATTGCAGGATCAGCGTTTTAAACGCCTGATACTCTCCGGATTCAAAGAATTCCCGCTTAAGTAAGCGCTTACTATTAATGCCGTACCGGGTAGTAATCAACTGCGCCTGCCAGGCACCTTTTTCTCCTTCGTCGTCTTCCAAAACGATTTCAATTTTATCATGAACCTTATCATCAGCATTCAACAACTGTTGCAGATCGTCAAACCAGCTTTGCGCCCGGTTTTTGTTTAATAGCGCCTCCTCCTCAAAAACGGGCATGGCAATTATTTTTTCAAGCACCCGCACAGGGTAACGCCGGGCCAGGCGTTGAATACTGTCATTTACCAGAATATGTTGTCTGGCCAATTCTTCCAGGGCCGCACCACTCATGGCTGGCGCCTGCTCATTGACGCAAAATTCAGTATTCTCAAGCGCGACCTGCAAGAGATAGCTGTTTAACTCGGCATCATCCTTAACATAGCGTTCTTGTTTACCTTTTTTGAGCTTGTATAGCGGCGGTTGCGCAATATAAATATAGCCGTTCTCAATCAGCTCCGGCATCTGGCGATAGAAAAAAGTCAGCAGCAGGGTACGAATGTGAGAGCCATCGACATCCGCGTCGGTCATGATAATAATGCGGTGATAGCGCAATTTACCAAGATTGAATTCTTCCCGGCCGATTCCGCAACCCAGGGCCGTGATCAGGGTTCCAACTTCGACTGAAGACAACATTTTATCGAAGCGGGCTTTTTCCACATTGAGAATTTTGCCTTTCAACGGCAGAATAGCCTGGAATTTCCGGTCACGCCCCTGCTTGGCCGACCCTCCGGCCGAATCGCCCTCCACCAGAAACAGTTCGGACAGGGCCGGATCTTTTTCCTGGCAATCGGCCAGCTTGCCCGGCAAGCCGGCAATATCCAGGGCGCCTTTGCGCCGGGTCATTTCCCGCGCCTTGCGTGCAGCCTCACGGGCTCGCGCGGCATCAATAATTTTGGAGACGATTGCTTTGCTATCAGCCGGATTTTCCTGCAGATAATCGTTGAGCTTTTCGCCAAGAACGGATTCCACAATCCCTTTGATTTCAGATGAAACCAGCTTGTCCTTGGTTTGTGAGGAAAACTTGGGATCCGGCACTTTCACAGACAGCACCGCCGTCAATCCTTCCCGGGCATCATCCCCCGTGGAACTGACCTTGTGCTTTTTCATGCTCCCCTGCTTTTCGATATAGGTATTGAGTGTTCGGGTCAATGCTGCGCGGAATCCCGCCATGTGAGAACCGCCGTCGCGCTGAGGAATATTATTGGTAAAACAAAAAATATTTTCCTGGTAGGAGTCATTCCACTGCATAGCGATCTCCACGCCCACCCCGTCCTTTTCTGTATTCAGATAAAATACATTCCCATGTAACGGGGTTTTATTTCGATTCAAATGCGCTACAAAGGCCCGGATTCCGCCTTTATACTCAAAGATCTCTTTCTTCTCATCCCGTTCATCGCTGAGCTGGATACAGACGCCCGAATTAAGAAAAGACAGCTCACGCAACCGTTTAGCCAAAATATCAAAGTGAAACTCCGTATCTGCGAAAATTTCGGTGCTGGGCTTGAAGCGAATTTTCGTTCCGGTTTTTTCGCTCTCACCTATCACGGCCAGATCGCCCTGGGGTTCGCCCAGAGCATACTCCTGCTGATGGATTTTGCCCTCCCGGTAGATAGTCAATTTCAGGCTTTCTGACAGGGCATTAACGACGGAGACCCCCACGCCATGCAAACCACCAGAAACTTTGTAGGCGTTGTCGTCAAACTTGCCGCCCGCATGCAGTACGGTAAGAATCACTTCCGCTGCGGAACGACCTTCTTCCTTATGAAAATCGGTGGGAATCCCGCGGCCATCATCTCTGACCGTAATCGACTTATCACTATTTATGCTCACTTCAATGCTGGAGCAATATCCCGCCAGGGCCTCATCGATGGAATTATCCACGACCTCAAAGACCATGTGGTGCAGGCCGGTACCATCGTCGGTATCGCCAATATACATGCCGGGGCGTTTACGAACAGCATCCAGTCCTTTTAGAACTTTGATACTGGAAGAATTATAACTATTAGACTGACTCATTGACTTATCTCCGTTTGCATCCCGGAGTGTACCATTTCTGTCACCTCTCCGCGTTCCACGTGAAACACTTTACAACCGGATCCGGATTTTAGTTTCAGCAAATCAAGATCTGTGGTGCTAATAAAAACCTGTGCCCCGGTTTCAAATACAGTCTTTATGAATTTCTCTCGATGATGCTCATCCAATTCCGAAGCCAAATCATCAATCAGTATGAGGGGGTCACGTTTTGTCTCATTTTTTAACTGTTTAATTTGCGCCAAACGCAGAGCACAAACCAATAATTTCTGTTGCCCCCGCGAGAAATAGTCCTGAACCCGGGTATTTTCATTTTTAAACACCAGATCAGCGCGATGCGGACCCATACGGGTATAGCCTTGTTGTCGATCCAGTTCCAGACCCTTTTTCAGGGCATGGGCGAAACCCCCTTCATTTAGCCAACCCAAACGGTATTCCACGTCTACATCCAGGCCGATCAAAAGTAAACAGTAATAGCGAATATGCGGTTGAAGCTTGTGTAGATAGGCCTTTCTCAGATCTGTTATTTTTTCACCCTGCTCGATGACCCGCTCATCCCATAACTGAATGGCCCTGGGTGCCTGTCCCTGTCGTAAGGCCGCATTACGTTGCTTCAGGGTATGTGCATAATCATGCCACAAAGATAAAAAAGAAGGTTCCACGTGAAACACGCCCCAATCCAAAAACTGTCGGCGTAGTTTTGGCCCCTGTTCAAGCAATTGATGGCCCTGCGGGTGAATCACCTGAAGAGGCAAATAGGCTGCAAGTCTGGACGACTGTTTTACCGTCTCCCCATTAATGTGTATTTGAGTATTGGCAACAGATTTCCGGATACCCAGAACAGAATCTACAGCCGTGCAGGTATCCTTTACACAACCCACCACCTGTAGGTAGTCAGTTTGCGAATGAATTATTTTTTTTAACTGGCTGGTTCTAAAAGACCGGGCAAGAGAAAGAAAATAAATGCTCTCAAGAAGGTTAGTTTTACCTGCACCATTTTGCCCAACAAAAATATTGCCCGTGCTTGAAAACTTTAACTCGGCAGCCTCAATATTGCGGAAATTCCGAAGCGTCAACCTGTTAAGTGCCATTAAAGCGCAAAAGCGTTAAAGCCGCATGGGCATAATAACATACTGATTAGTGATGTTTCCTTCGCCAAAGAGCAAGCAGCTGTGGTTCGTGTCTGTCATATTCAATATCACCTGCTTTTC
>DRJN01000317.1 GCA_011052165.1 Gammaproteobacteria bacterium | reverse complement strand
CCGCCGCAAGCGGACGGGGTATTAAACGGTACCATGCTGATGGGTTTTCCCTCTGGACTTCGCACTTCGCTCTACCCATCCTACTGTTTTTCGCTGCAAGCAGCGGGGAATGAAACCCAAAGAGATTAAACGCTTCATTCGTTCATGGTTCGACAAGCTCACCACGAACGTGGAAATTCCTAAGTGTACGGGTATTTGGAACACTTAACTTAGTTTATAAGTGTACGGGCATTTGGAACACTTAATTTTGACGCGAACCCTTAGTTTAAATGAATCGGGTTGCCTGCCCCTGGTCTCTGAGAAATGTTCCATTTATCCACGATCATGCGCACTTCAACACCCTTATTATTATGAATAAACAGTTTGTCCGGCAGTTGTAGCACATCGACCTGGGCATAGCGTTTCATGTCAATCGACCAGTCGCCCTGACGCAAATGTACGAGCCGTCCCCAGGCATCCAGCTGCGATACCTGCACGCCCCCGCTTGCCGGATCCGGCAAACCACGGATCCAGTAATACAGGCTGGTCACCGGCATGAAGACGCCGGTGTGCTCCAGCAGCAAGCTGTCCGGTTCCTGCGCATAATAAATGCGGCCATCACTGTCGTAGAGGGAAACCCCATCTTTACTTCCTTGCAGGCGCACCTTGCCCATGCCAAGGGGACCGGAGATCCAGATTTCGTAATGATCGGCCTGCTGTTGCCAGATCACATTTAGCTGCCAGGCGTCTTCTTCGTTTGAAACCATGACGCGGGCGGATAATCGCCAGCTTTGCAAGGCGCTAAGCCGCACCTGACGTGACTGCCAGGTGATCTCCGGGGAGGCAACCGGTGGAGGAACGGGAGTGGGCGGCACGCTGGCGCAACCTGCTAGCAGCAGGCAGAATCCAAGCAGGCGTTTCATTCCATGAAACGCTGCATCACATTTCGTAGCAGTTTATACTTCGGCGTCTGTTGTAGTGCGTCATCCCAAATCTTGCGCGCAGCAGCTTGATTGCCGCTGACCCAGAGGACTTCCCCCAGATGCGAGGCAATTTCCGGATCCCGCATTTTTGCATAGGCGCGGCGCAGCAATTTTAGCGCCTGCTCATATTTGCCCAGCCGGTAATAGCCCCAACCTGCGCTATCCATGATGGCGGGATCATCCGGTTTGCGTGCCAGCGCTTTTTCAATATAGTTCATCCCTTCCTGCAGGCGGTTCGTTTTGTCCACCAGGGTATAACCCAGCGCATTCAGAGCTTCGATATTATCCGGTTCGCTCTTCAGGATCAGTTGCAAATCCTTAATCGCGACATCCAGGTGTTTGATTTTCTCGGCAACCAGGGCGCGGGCATACAACAGGCGGGGATTACCGGGCATCTGCTCCAGCGCTTGGGTATAAAGCTCAAACACCTTTTTCGGCTGCCCCGCTGCTCGTAATAATTCCCCTTCAGCCAGGTACAGACGTAATTGCACTTCCAGGGTCGGCGCATGAATCCGGTGTAACTGGTTACGCGCGGCTTGCAGTTTGCCCATTCCTGCCAGCAAGCCGGCAATGCGGATCTGGGCCTCGATATACTGGGGATTTTTCTTCACGCGCTGGTAATACTGGATGGCCTGCTGTGGCTGTTTTTTTATTTGGTAAAGCTCACCCAGATAAAAATTCGCCTCGTTGGTGCGCTTGCCGATTTTAAGCAGTTTTTCGAAACTGACCTGTGCCTCATCCAGCTTCCTGACCTGCAGCCCTAATAATCCCATGGCGTACAGCGCATCCACATGTGCGGGTTTACGCTCAAGCACCTCCTTGAACTGTTCCCGCGCCTGCTCATATTTCTTTTCATCAATCAGTTTACGCGCGTAATACAGCCGCAACCTGATGTCATCCGGGTAGGCCGTTGTGGCCGCCGCCAGTTTTTTCAATGCCTCGGCATTGTGTCCCTGACGAATCAGTATATCGGCCTGCAACAAGTGGGCGTCAATCCAGTCCGGCTTCAGCGCCAGGGTTTTATTAATACTGGTCGCCGCCTTGTCCAGCTCACCTACCAGCAAAGCCAGATGACTATCAGCATAGAGTGCGGCCGGATCCTGTCGGCGCCTAGCCACCAGTTTATCCATCACTGCCATGGCCGCCTGTTTGTCCTGTTCCTTGCTCAGCAAGGCTACAATCAGCATGAAGCCTTTGCCTTCTGTGTTTTTTATATCCCGGGTCGCTGTGAGAATCTTTTCAAAATGCGCCAACGCCGCATCGCTTCGCCCCATTCGCACCAGCAGGGCAGCTGTGACTTGCTGCGCCTGCAAATTGTCCGGCTCCAGTTTGACCCAGATCTTCGCCGCCTTCAGCGCACTTTTGTCGTCATGTGCAAATACCGCAATCCGTGCGGCGCGTTCAGCCACCCTCGGATCCGGCTCCAGATGCAGAGCCTGCATGTACTGGCCAACCGCCTGGGTAAACTGCCCGCGCTGACCGGCGATCTCACCGCTCAACAGGTGGTAGAGTACCGCTGGACTCAAGGGTCGCTCAGCGACGGGTTTAAAAGCGGGCGCTTTAATTTTTTTCAGCCTGTCCGCTTTTTTAAACGCTTCAGGTTTGAGTGCCGCCGGCTTGTGCGAGGCATCATAAATAACCCTCTGATTTGTGCATCCCTGAAACAGCAGCGGAAACAGAATCAGCAGGGGGAGTGTTTTTTTCAGTAACATGGTAGTTTGCCCAGGCAGGCGAAAAGTGAACAATTTGAATTTTAAGGCGCCTGCAAACTCAGGACTATTCTAGCGCGCCTGTGGAAAGACCGCTCAAATTTTCTCGTTTTTTCGTTGCATAGAACAACTATACCGCTCAAAAACGTGAAAATTTGCTCTCGCTTTCCCATCTTGCTCGCAACGAACACCTGAATCCTGCAAACTCTTGATCAACAATCGTATGAATAATAGTACCCAACTATAACCGACTTTTCATGTTTTGCCTTATAATAGTATTTCATTCATTATAACCTCTTAATTTAAGTGGTTATTTAGCAGTCCCCTAACAGGCCCAGAGTGACTCTTTTAGCATTAGGTATTAATCACAACACCGCCCCTGTTGATATTCGAGAGAAAGTCGCTTTTTCGCCGGACACCCTCGAAACAGCGCTTCAGGACCTGCTCACCTGCGATGCCGTGAGCGAAGCGGCGATTGTGTCCACATGCAACCGCACCGAACTTTATGTCGGAATTGACAATGAGTCCGACCAGACCGTCATCGAATGGTTCCGTAATTTTCACAATCTAAGCGCCGAGGAACTGGATCCTTATTTGTTTAATCACACCGAAAACGCCGCCGTCCAGCATGTGCTGCGGGTCGCCAGTG
This sequence comes from Gammaproteobacteria bacterium, assembly GCA_011052165.1. GTDB lineage: Bacteria > Pseudomonadota > Gammaproteobacteria > UBA6429 > Thiohalophilaceae > JAADGZ01. The sequence goes on along the minus strand of DRJN01000317.1, from coordinate 107 downwards.
GACTTGATTCGCTGGTACTGGGTGAACCGCAGATTCTCGGCCAGATCAAGGATGCCTACCAGAAAGCCAGCGCTGCCGGGGCCATCGGTCAGCAGCTCAACCGCCTG
>DRJN01000316.1 GCA_011052165.1 Gammaproteobacteria bacterium | reverse complement strand
TCGCAATATGAAGATAGTACCGTCTCGAGAATTGAAATGCAGGATTGGCCAAGCGGTTCTGGGGGCTGCAATATGAATATTCAGTTCAGGAATGGTTCGAATGGAAAATATAAAAATTCCAAGGTGTATAAAAATTTCATAACACCAGCAGACGCAGGTAAGTGGATGCAGGTTGTTTATCATCTTAAAGCTTCGGCAACAACCTCATCCAATGATGGTGTTATCAGAATGTATAGACGATGGGATGGTGAATTTAAATTTACACTGATCAATGATCTAAGCAACTTGAATGTTGGTATAGGCGCAGGTTCTGTTTCTTCTGGTCGACTAGGTTGGGCTGCTGGTTACATAATGGGCTACGCTAATACTTCCTATGCTACAGATACAGAGTGGTTATTAGATAGTTTCACTGTATCCGACACTTCACTCCTCACTTTAGTAACACCTAAATCACCAACAACATTATCCACACAATAGAAAAAAATATTATTGTTAGTATTACAATAACCACGTGCTAGTCGCGTGGTGACGTGGTCAACCTTTTTGTGACGCCCCAGTTAAGTCGCTTTTTTCATTTTCAATAATTTCCACAGGGACTCATCTACCCCAAATAGGAATGAAGTCTCCGAGAGTTATAGAGCATGGTGATATATTCCAGTATGTCCTGCTGTGCTTCATGGCGAGTTTGGTCACGCCCCCTGTGTCAGGATAGTTGTCGTGTTCATGTAATCGTAGAAGCAGAGTAACAGGGGGCGGCAAGAGAGAGAAATGCCGCAATACAGTGAGGAATTCAAGGAGCAAGTGGTGCGAAAGATGATGTCCCCGAATGCAATGTCAGTGACGCAGGTTAGCCGGGATACTGGGCTATCGGAACAAAATTGGCGGAATTGATTTCGTCATGAGGGGAAAGCCGTGCCTGCCGATCCATCCAATCCCGAGCACTGGAGCGGGGAAAACAAGCTGGCGGTGGTGATAGAGACCGGCCAGCCTGAATGAGGAAGCGCGGGCGGCGTATTGCCGTCGCGAGGGACTTTACGGTGAACAGGTGACGCGTTGGCGCGGCTGGTGCCGAGACGCGATGTCCGCTGTTAGTTGAGGAGCAGCGGGAGTTGCAAAAGGAACGTAAGAAGAACCGCAAGCTAAAGCGTGGACTCAGGGGCAAGGAGAAGGCGCTGGCCGAAGCCGCCTTGTGATCCTGCAAAAAAAAGCCCAGGCCATCTGGGGGGACACAGAGGACGATTGATTATGGAAAAAGGCCGTCAGATGGCAGTGGATTTGATCGAAGAAGCCGTGCGTCTGGTGGGATATCACCTATCTGTCCGCCCGTATCCGGGGCACCTTCTACCGACTCTACCTGATGCGTATTCTGGCGAACGTGAACACCGATTCTGGTTCATGGTGAACACCTGAACCGTCTAACGTATGGATGTGGATATTAGCAGGTTGAGTGTTCACCTTCATCGATTTCGGACATTATTTTTCTCATCGATTCTCCTTTGAGTTTTAACTTGTGGCTGTTGTGTAATAGCCGGTCAAGAATGGCGTCTGCCAGGGTGGCATCGCCAATAGCGTTGTGCCACTGAGTGATGGGAAGCTGGCTGGTGATCAGGGTGGAGCGTAATCCGTGTCGGTCTTCCATGATTTCCAGCAGATCATTGCGTTGACTGAGGGTCATTTTTTCCAGACCCCAGTCGTCCAGAACCAGTAGCTCTGTTTTGGCCAGTTGCTGGATCAGTTTGCTGAATCGCCCATCGCCGTGCGCGATGCTGAGTGATTCCAGTAAGCGCGAGGTGCGGAAGTAGCGCACTGACAAGCCGTGTCGACAGGCCTGGGTTGCGAGCACACAGCCCAGATAGGTTTTGCCACAGCCGGTGGGGCCAGTGATCAAGACATTGTGATGCTGATGGATCCATTGACTGCTAAGCAGATCGGCAAACTGACTTTTGTTCAGACCTCGTGGATGGCGGTAATCAATGTCTTCTGGGTGGGCCTGGAGTTTGAGTTTCGCAGCCTTCATCAGGCGATTGACTTTATTGTTACTGCGGTGCGTCGATTCTCTATCGACCAGTAATGCGAGGCGTTCTTCAAAGCCTAGTTCGTCATGGGTGGCCGGTTGTGTTAGTTGTTGTTCCAGTCCGTCCGCCATGCCCGTGAGCTTCAGGCTGCGTAGGGTTTGCAAGGTTTGATTATTGAACATGGTGTTTCCTTTTGGTGGTGGGGTTAGTGGAAGTAATCTTCACCACGAACATTTTCGTGGTGATCAAGATTGAGCTCTTCTTGTTCGGCGTTGCCGGGCGTTTCAACCGGCACCTGATCTAGCCCCTGTTTGAGAATGGACTCCACGCTGCTGCGTGTTGGGGAGTGGATGAGGAGGGCACGGCCACAGGCGTTGTTGAGGCGATCGCGCCCGTATTTTTTGGCGTTACTCAGTAGTGCGAGAATGCGGCGGTAACTTTGTTCATGGTGGCGTTTCTCCTGAAGAATCGCGTTGACGACCTCACGGGTCTCCACACCGATGTCGCCCGCCCAGCTTAAGAAGCGTTCGGGACTCCATTCCTGCATTTCTTTGTGCGCACGGGGCATGTGCTCGACACAGGTGCTATGAGCACCTTGCCGGTAACTACGGGGATGGCTAGCGATGCGTTTGCCGTGATGATAAATGGCAATCGTGTTGTCACTGGCCTGAACCTCGACAACCTGTTTTACCAAATGATGCCCCACCGAGTAATAGTGCTTGTCGTACTCCACGTGGTAATCAATATGCACGCGGGCCTGTTTGATGTCGGTGTACTGATAGGGCTGGGAAGGCAACGGCTTTAAGGCGGGTTTATCCCGTTGTGCAAACTGACTCGCACGGCTGCCGGGGAGTTTTTTAAAGGGACGTTGATTCAAGTCCTCCAGCAGGAAACGGATAGCCTGATTCAGCGAGGCCAGGGTAAAAAACGTCTGGTGACGCAGTCGCGCCATGATCCAGCGCTCGACAATTTGTACCGCCACTTCCGCCTTGGCCTTGTCTTTGGGTTTATAGGGACGGGCGGGGACGATGGCGGTTTGGTAATGCGCGGCCAGTTGTTGATAGCTGGGATTAATGTCAGGTTCGTAACGATCAGTTTTACGCACCGCACTTTTTAAATTATCCGGCACCACTATTTCCGGTACGCCGCCGAAGAACGCGAAAGCTTTTGCATGCGCATTCAACCAGTCTTCAGATTGTTGGCTCCAGCTGGCACAGGCAAAGGTATAGTTGGACGCGCC
>DRJN01000315.1 GCA_011052165.1 Gammaproteobacteria bacterium | reverse complement strand
CGGAGAACCCCCACCCACCATAATAATTAGTGTAACCTCATTCCCCTCAAACGCATTAGCGGGTAAGTTGTGATCTCAAATAAAACAACATGAGGTTACCCGTTTATGACACCATCAATTGAATCCAAATACAACCATTATTATTCACAGCTCTGTAAGCATTTGAAACTTAAAGGGCTGCAACCCAAAACCATTGCCGCCTATTCTCATGGTGTGCGTCGTATTGCCCATTCTTTTTCTAAATACTGTAGAACTCAATTTTATACCTTTGTAATTTTTGTTAAAATGGAATTGGCTCATCATCTTCATATAGTGCTATGTCACTCATATAACTAAGGAATACTCCGAGTGAATCGCACAAATTTTTTACTATTTCACTGTACATCATCTTCTCTTCTGGAGTTTTTGCTTTTTCCATTATTTTTAACGTAGTGAATATTTCATTTGAAATGCCGCTCATTATTTTTTCAGAATCCATTGTTTCTCCTTATCAATCGTTGCATAAGTATTCGCATGTATTTTATCCCCTCACCCCCCCCCTCTCCCAGAGGGAGAGGGGGCTATGATGCAAATACTTATGCAACGATTAATATCTGCTTGTATTTAATTTTTCATAACCTGATTACAGCGAAATGATGGCTCGTTTATGTTGGTCTGATATTTCTTTCTTCACATAACGCCCGCATCAGGGGCTTTCAAAGCTGGCGGGGCTTTTGCAGGATTTTTGCAAAAGCCCCAGCTTTTGGTTGTCAGTGCATTTGACTCGTCTTTATTTTGCTTCTTCAATTCTTTTCACAGATATTCTGATGTCTTCAAGAATCAAAAAAGCTCCAAAGAAGACTACAGCAATCACAAACCATATTATTAAACCGATAATTGCACCCATGAAGCCACCCCCTTCTCCTGTCATGGGGTTGCTGAAATTCCAGCCTCCAATCACAAACAATAGCAATGACAACCACAGTGATATCTCGATAAAGACAGCGTATGAAGATACGATTATTTTTGAGAGCATTATTTTCTCCTTGCGTTAACCCCTTCCGATAAGAAATGTCAAATTTGTTCCGAGTAGAAGAGAATACTCGAACCTAATTGTGCGTCATACGTTAGTTCTTAAGGATTAAATAATTATAAATCAGCCTATTAGGAGTTCAAGAGCGGGTTGCCTAATATCGAAGAAATATGGCATAACACAGGCGTTTTCTTTGTTCGTTGTCGCTGTGCTGGAACACTCGCTTATATCAATCGTTGCATAAGTATTTGCATGTATTTTTATCCCCTCACCCCCACCCTCTCCCAGAGGGAGAGGGGCTATGATGCAAATACTTATGCAACGATTAATACATTAATGACTTTAAAAATCCGACCTATGTATATAGTAGGCAGGATAGTTTATTTGTCTGGAATATAAATCGCAGTCCGTTCCATATCCTCGACCTGTTCGCTATCGAAGACAAACAGATGCTTGCCGATCTGGATGGTGTCGCCATGCTTGAGCCGCACTCGCTTAATTTTCTTATCATTAACCTGGGTGCCGTTGGTGCTGTCCAGATCTTCGATATAGATATCTTTGATGGATTCCAGATAGGTGCTGGCTTCGATCACGATGCAGGCATGCTGGCCACTGATAGCCGGATCATCCAGATGGATATCGTTGCCGGACAGACGACCGATTGAAATTCGTCCACCCTCAAGCGGGTAGGTGCTCAGGGTCACCCCCTCATACTTTAGTAACAGTCTTGCCACGCCAGTAGTCCCCCTTTCCCTGTCAAGCTTGTTATGTCCATTATTCTGCCGCCGTAAAGCACATGGTATCCCCTGCCACTTCCAGTATGTCCCCATCCGTCAAAGGTACGCTGGCGGCTGACATAGGTTCACCATTGATACGGGGGTTCGCTGCACGGTCACCGGTGCCGCCCATCGGCATCATGTAATAGGACGTGCCACGCCGGGCAATCACGGCAACCTGGAGACCGGGCCTGCCCAGCGTGGTATAGGATCGGGCCAGTTCAATGATCTTGCCCTGGTTTGGACCCTGGGTCACTTTGACCACATAGCCGTGCGGCTTGTCCGTTTCTGCCGCTGGCGTGACCTGGCCGGGTGACAGCACCACTGTACTGTCAAAACTGTTGGTCTTTTCATCCACGAACTTGAGTTCATGACGGCCGATACGCACAATGTCACCGTGTTTAAGCTGACGTTTGCTGACTTTCTTGCCATTGAGCAGCACACCGTTGGTGCTGTTTAAATCTTCAATATAGACATTCTGTATCAGCAGAAGGGCCGCGTGTCCGCCACTGACAGTCGGGTCATCCAGTTGAATATCATTATCCGGCTTGCGGCCAATAGTGGTGCGCTCCTTGTCCAGAATATATTCCCGAACAATCGTCCCTTCATGCATTAATATCACTTTTGCCATGATATAACCTTATAATATTCTTGAATATTTACTCTTCAAAACCCTGAATATCCGAGAAGGCTTCCAGCCTGGCTACCAGCACCGTGGAAATATTATCCTTGCCGCCTCTTTCATTGGCGCTGGAGACCAGCGAGACAGCGATGGATTCCAGGTTGCTGGCCGAATAGCCATTCCCATCACTATGCTGCTTAAAAATACCAGTAATCTCTTCATCTGTCACCAGATCAGTCAAACCATCGGAACACAGCAAATAGAGATCATCGATGCGACAGTCGCCTTCTATCACATCAACGTCCACTGTGTCGGCAATGCCCAACGCCCGGGTGATGAGATTGCGGCTGGCCGATGTCAAGGCTTCCTCCTCACTGAGATAACCGTTGTCGACCATCTCCTGCACCAGTGAATGATCGGTGGTCACCTGGGACAGTATTTCATCCCGGTAACGATAAATACGGGAATCGCCTACATGGCCGAAGATCACAGAATCACCATGGAACAGGGACAAAACAATGGTGGTGCCCATGCCTGCACATTCCTGACGTTCCAGCGCCACCTGCACAATTTCGCTGTTGGCATACTGTATCGCTTCATCGACTGCGGCATGGCGATCCACCGCTTTCTCAATATCCGGAATCAACACCCCGCGCAGGGAGTCAATAATACAATTAACGGCCAGTTCACTGGCCACTTCCCCGGCATTGTGTCCCCCCATGCCATCGGCCAGTAAAATCAGGCCCAGATTTTCATCCCAGGCGATCTTGTCTTCATTATGTCCGCGCACCAGGCCGACATCCGAAAGCCCATGAATGATCAACTTTGTATTCTCACTTATCACTGCTTGTTTCCGTTGTTGCTTTTTTTCTGTTCTTTACGGTCATTCTATCCCGGCAGCGTATCAGCGTCTTGGCGAACTGCGAACCTGTCTGGAAACGCCGCTCGATATCCTTGTGCAGAGCCTTGTTGATAATCTGGCTGACGCAGGAAGGCAGATCGGGCTTGAACATGCGAATGTCCGGATGTTTCTCATTGGTAATCTTGTACATCAGGCTGGCCAGTGAATCGGCCATAAACGGCAGCTCTCCGGTCAGAAGCTGGTAGAAAGTCACGCCCAGGGAGAAGAGATCGGAACGTCCATCCACCTTCTTCCCGGCCAGTTGTTCCGGCGACATATAAGACGGGCTACCGAGGATAGTGCCGGTCCGGGTCCGGCTGACATCGGTGAGGCAGGCCACACCGAAATCCGTCACCGTGATACGTTTCTTTTCACGATGGTAAATAAGATTAGCCGGTTTGATGTCACGATGCACCACGCGCTGCTGGTGTGCATATTCAAGTGCGCCAGCGACATCCATCATAATCGCAAACACTTCTGCGACCGGGAGCAGTTTGCCCGGCTTACTGTATTCCAGCAGGTTGGCGCCTTTCAGGTAGTCCATCGCAATATAGGACAACTCCTGATCCTCACCCACATCGTAGATGGTAACGATGTTTGGATGGTTCATCCGGCCCGCTGTTTCCGCTTCGCGGAAGAATCGTTTTTTGACATCATCCAGTCTGTCCGCTTCAAACTCCTGTCCCAGGCTCATGGTCTTGATGGCCACCGTGCGGCCAATCTTGGGATCATGCCCCAAATAAACCATGCCCATCGCGCCGCGCCCCAGCTCCCGGTCAATCTTATACCGCCCGAGCATGGGTTTTTCCACTCCCTGGCTGTTGATCATCATGGTAGCATCAACATGGTTGGCCGCCATCGAACCGCCATTACCCAGGATCTGGTTGGCCACTTGCTGGTTTCGATTCAGGCGCTCATGCACATCGTTATAGTCGAGTTCACAGGTATCAATATACCTGAAAACCGTCACCGCTTTGTTGAACTGGCGCTTGCGTTCATAATCCAGGCCCAGGTTATACAACTTGCTCAACAGGGACTTGCCCAGGCTGCAACTGCGATATTTTTCAAACGCTGCATCCAGTTGCCCCTGCTGGTGCAAAAACTGACCCAGCGCCTGGTTGGCATCGGATAGCTCATCATGAATACGTTTCAGGCGGCCTTCAATCGCATGCTTGATCCCCAACACCAGGTGCCCCAGCAACAAAGCAAACAGGGGTGTCATCAGGGGCAGCCAGGTTGACTTCGAAATCATGCTGTAGAAAAACACATTCAGCAATAACACCACGAGCAGCAGGCTCATAATGATGCCCGTGCTGAGACGAAAACGCGGCAACACAAACATCAGATAAAGGCCGACAATAACAAAAGCGGCAAACTGTAACCAGCCGCTGCTGGCCGGTATCTTGAACAGTTCCTCGTTGAGCATGCTGGAAACCGCGTACGCCGCCACCATGACCGGCGGCATGTACTCGCCAATCGGCGTCATCAGCGGGTTGACATACTGGGTGGCGGTGAGACCGATGAGTACGGTTTTTCGGTTCAGGCTGCTGCGTTTGATTTTATTGTTAAGCAGATCCAGGATCGAATAGGTTCGGAAAGCCGGTTGGCCGTTCTTGCCTCTGTAGAAACGTGGATAGATCCGCAGCTTGTCGTCGGTCGATACCCGTTTATTCCCCAGCTCCAGGCTGTGCTCCAGATCCACCTGGATATTACGCGTGGACAGCAGCATGTCGCGCGCGGTCATCATCAGGGCAAAAGAGGGCAAATAACTATCGCCGTGGCGATAGACCAGCGGCAGGCTCCGGGCCACGTTTTGTCCATAGCCGCCAAAGTTGATCACCCCGGCGCCGCCCGCGTAGCGCGCCAGGGATTCGATCGGTGGATAGACTTTTCCTGCGACCGGCACCAGTTCAGGACGCAACCATCTCATCAAGGCTGAACGTTTCGGCATCGCCACATTACGCAGGCTGTATTTTTTCAGGTAGTCAGGCAAGTCTTTCTGTTCGATAGACACGGCACGCTTGTTCTGCAAATAGGGAATCGCCAGCACCACCCGTCCCGCCCGGCTCATGCTGCGCGCCAATGTTTGATCTGTATCCATACCGCGCTCAAGTTGTATCAGTTTGCGTTTGATGGTCTGGCTCACCTGCGCCGAGGGAAGCGCCACCATCTCGTTGATCTTCTGCAAATCTTCCAATCCCTGGTAAGTCTGCGCCGTATCCAGGGGTAGAGCCAGACCTATGACCGACGGGTGGGCTGAGGACAGCAGATCGATGGCCCGCGCCAACACGTCACGCGGCCAGGGCCAGGCGCCAAGTTTATCCAGCGCTGCATCGTCAATCGCCACCACCACAACGTCCTGATTGGCCGGTTTGCTGGAGGAAAATTGCACACCCAAATCGTAACCCAGCGCTTCCAGAGAATGCAGCAGGCCGCTGTTGGTGAGAATCAGGATGACCAGTGTAACGATCAGCCCGAGAAACCAGTCTGTCTTAAGTGTCGAAACCTTGATCTAACTACTCCTGTTGTTCGCTGGTTCGTGAGTCGCAGCCCCCCGATTTAAAACCCTTCCTTTATTTTCGGCAGCTAAACGAATGACATGAGAAATAGCTTTACTATTTTTATGCTGCGTTATCTCCACAAAAGTTTCTTAAAACTCAAAAGCTTATCTGTCCGCAAAAAACGCCAATCAACGCAAAAGGATT
>DRJN01000314.1 GCA_011052165.1 Gammaproteobacteria bacterium | reverse complement strand
CGGCAGGGCAGGCCGATGATGGAGTAACGGCCCCATTTTTCGCCGCCTTGCACGGATTCGAACAGATAGGAGTAAGGCCCGTTGGCCAGTTTCAGGTAGGTGCTGAGGGGGGTGTCAAGATCCGCCAGCGCTTCCCGCATCACCGGAATGCGATTATAGCCCTGCTGTTTGAGTTGATTGAATTCCTGTTCATTCATGATGAAAACCTGAAAATAAACATACTATGTAATCGTTGCATAAGTATTTGCCTGTGTTTTATCCCCTCACCCCAACCCTCTCCCGGAGGGAGAGGGGGCTATGGTGCAAATACTTATGCAACGATTAATAAATACAGTGACGGATATATCGGGCCATTTACGCCCGCCATCGCCGGCCTGTATTCAATTCAAGTTTTAACATCGTCAGTCGCTCGTATTTTAAGGTCGAAAATTCAATCGGCAGATATCAATACCGCAGCCAGTTCAGTCATGGAATCGATCACCACATCGGGGCTGGCTTCACGAATGTCCACGCCATGATTATAGCCATAACTCATGCAGAGGATCTGGAAACCGGCGGCGCGCGCGGCTTTCACGTCGCTGACCGAGTCGCCAATCATCAAGGCATCGGCCGGTTGCACACCGAAAAATTCCGCAGCATGCAATAACGGCAGGGGATCGGGTTTTTTCCTGGCCAGCGTATCGCCGCTGATAACGATACTGAAGACCTCATCAATGCCCAGATCCCGGAGCAGCGGTTCAGTGAACTGCGCAGCCTTGTTGGTCACGCAGCCCAGTTTGTAACCCGCCTGCTGTAGGTAGGCCAGCCCTTCTTCGACACCGGGATAGATCAGGCTGCGCTTGCTGGTGTTCTCGGCATACAGGGCCATGAAAATCGGATAGGCCTTCTTGTACAGAGCGTCATCCGGTTCGCCCTCAAGCTGACCGATGAGGGCGCGGCGCACCAGCCGCTCGACGCCATTGCCGACCCATTCGCGCACTTTAACTTCGCCGCGCACTGGCATGCCCAACTGCTGCATCATCTCATCGATGCAGAAAGCCAGATCCGGCACGCTGTCCACCAGCGTGCCATCCACGTCGATTAAAACCATTTTTGGTTTTTTAATCATCCATGCAGATCCGTCTTTCAGGCTTTTGCCAGTTCAGACCGCATATCCGCGATAACCGAATCATAGGTGTTGGCATCGCTGTCTTTGGCGGCCCCGAAAATGGCAGAGCCGGCGACGAACATATCCGCGCCCGCTTCGGCAATTTCACGAATATTATTCACTTTTACGCCGCCATCGATTTCCAGGCGAATATCCCGACCACTGTTGTCGATCATTTTGCGCGCCTGACGCAGTTTGACCAGCGCGCTGGGAATGAAGCTCTGGCCGCCGAAACCGGGGTTCACCGACATCAGCAGGATCAGATCCACCTTGTCCATGACATATTCCAGAATATCCAGCGGCGTGGCCGGGTTGAAGACCAGGCCACACTTGCAGCCCTGTTCTTTAATCAGCTGTAGGGAACGATCCACATGTTCCGAGGCCTCCGGGTGGAAGGTAATATAGGTCGCACCGGCCCTGGCGAAGTCAGGGATAATGCGATCTACCGGCTTGACCATCAGATGCACGTCGATATCGGCCGTGACGCCATGCTTGCGCAAAGCCTCACATATCAGAGGACCAATGGTCAGGTTGGGAACATAATGATTGTCCATAACGTCAAAATGAACGACGTCAGCGCCGGATTTGAGTACCTTATCCACTTCCTCACCCAGACGCGCAAAATCAGCGGAAAGGATGGAAGGAGCGATGAGAAAATCTGCCATAATTGCTGCCTCATTGATTTAAATCTGTATTTTTTGCACACTTCCCGCCTGGAGCCTAGAATAGTCAAACCTGCTCCAGGTCAGGCGCAAACTGAGCGCAGACTGTACCTGATTGGGTGGGATTTTTCAGCATTTTGTCTGTTGCAAACGACTATTTGCCGGGGGAAAACCATGCGCAACGCCATCCTGTTCTCGATTATTCTCATCTTCAGCCTGCTAACAGGCTTATCTGCGGTCTATGCCGCCAGTCCAACCAGCAACATTGCCAAGGAAAAGCGCTGGGCGGAACAGATAAAGGAGAACCTGATCGACGGAAAACTGGTCTGGCTGAAGGCAAAGGACCAGAAGGAAAAATTCCTCGGCATCGACATGAAAGAGACGGCCCGTCATGCCGAGGGCGGCGCCATTCTCCTGCACGGTATGGGCGGCCACCCTGACTGGCCGGATGTCATTTTCCCCCTGCGCACACGATTACCCGAATACGGCTGGACAACCCTCTCCATCCAGATGCCCATACTCGACAATGACGCCGCCCTTGCTGACTATGCACCGCTGTTTTCTCTGGTTGCCGGGCGTATCAATGCTGCCATTGCACTATTGAAATCAGAGGGCATCAACAATATCGTGATTATCGGTCACAGTCTCGGCGCCACGATGGGCGCTTATTACCTAAGCCAGCATAGCAAAAGTGATGTTCGCGCCTTTGTTGGTATTGGAATGGGCATGAGCAAACACTATAAAAGCATGGATACGCCCACCTCACTGGCCAGGATCACGATCCCGGTACTCGATCTTTATGGTGAAGAGGATCTGTTCAGCGTGCTGCACTCGGTGAAACGCCGCGCCGATGCCGCTATCCAGGCGGGGAATAAGAACTATTACCCGTTACAAATCGCGGGCGCCGATCATTTTTTCCAGGATCAGGACGACGTGCTGGTCAAACGGGTGGGAGGCTGGTTAAATCGCTATGCCGCCGGAAAGGAACTTCAAATAAAATAAGCTTTTCAGGATTTAATTTATGAATCTCACTCCCCTGTTACTCAGCCTGCATGTACTCGCGGCCGTCATCTGGGTAGGCGGTATGTTCTTCGCCCACCAGTGTCTGCGTCCGGTTGCCGCCTCCCTGCTGGAACCCCCGGTTCGCCTGGGCCAGTGGGTGGCGGTCTTTGGCCGTTTCTTTCCCTGGGTCTGGGTGTCTATCATAGTGTTGCTCATTAGCGGCTATAGTCTGTTGTTCAGACTTTTCGGCAGTATGGGCCATGCACCGCTCTATGTGCATATTATGAACGGCATCGGCCTGATCATGATGGCTATCTATCTATTCGTCTACTTTGTTCCCTACCAGAAACTAAAGGAAGCTGTCATCATCCAGGCCTGGCCACAAGGCGCTGCCCAACTGGCGCGTATTCGTTTCCTGATCGGCGTCAACCTGACCCTGGGACTGATCGTGATTGCCCTTGGAAGTGGCGGGCGTTATCTGGCTTAGGGCTCGCGT
>DRJN01000313.1 GCA_011052165.1 Gammaproteobacteria bacterium | reverse complement strand
TACGGCATGTCGGCCTTTGGCCTGGCGCGGCAGTTGGAAATTTCACGGGCTGACGCGCAGGATTACATGGATCGCTATTTTGCCCGCTATCCCGGCGTCAAAGAGTATATGGAGCGCACGCGTGAACGGGCGCGCACCCAGGGCTATGTGGAAACCGTATTCGGCCGTCGCTTGTATCTGCCGGAAATCAATGCGCGCAATGCCGTGCGTCGCCAGTATGCTGAACGCACGGCCATCAATGCACCGATGCAGGGGACCGCGGCCGATATCATCAAGCGGGCCATGATCGAGGTGGATCGGGTGCTACGGGAGACCGGCGTCAATGTGCGCATGATTATGCAGGTGCATGATGAGTTGGTATTCGAGGTGGCGGGAGAGATTTTGGACGAATCGGTGGCGATCATCCGAAACAGCATGGTCGATGCGGCAAAGCTGGCGGTACCCCTGGTGGTGGATATTGGGATGGGCGATAACTGGGATGAGGCGCATTGAACTCAAATAATTCATTTCTGAATTATTTGGAAATTTCAATAATCTTTTTGAACCTTTTTGAAACTTCCCAGTCATAGTTACCGTGCAGCAACGCACAATTCCCACAACCCTCCCTGGTGGGAATTGGAGTATGCCCCGGTCCCCAATGCCGGGTTATTTGACCCCGGAAGCCCAATCCCCAATTCTTCCGGGGTTTTTTTATGCCGGTTGGCCAGCGTATGCATTTACCCTTCCTGCTACTCACCCGCCCAGACGATCAATTAAAAATTTCTTATTTTTTAGCCCCCACTATTTCATTTATAGCACATATATTTCAGGTGCGCTTTTTTTACGCGATGACAGATACCCTGTCCGGACTTCAGGTTCGGGAGGCGCCGGGAAACATGGGCCTGGAGGGGGGTCGAGATTTACAATATTTAACAATTACCGGGCTGTAATCCGCGTGTGTTCGTCTAAGCTTAGAGTCTGAGCCAACCCCAGCCCTTCAGTGGTGGCTCAAACAGCGTAAGCGCCCGCGTTGACCTACCCCGGATCAGCCCATTCCCCCGTCCCTGAAACCCGATCCGGGGGTTTTTTATCCACTGTTTCCAGTGTTTGCCAGCCACTGAATAAGGACGGACCGGGCTTCCTCGACGCCCTGTTTTTTCAATGCCGAGAACAACTGAATCGTTACGGCTGGATATTGTTCGAGTATTTCCGTTATCTTCAACAGGGTACTTTTTGCCGGGCCGCGTTTTAGCTTGTCGGCCTTGGTCAGCAGGACATGGACGGGCATGTTCGCATGTTGACACCAGTTCAGCATTTTCTGATCAAACCCGGTGAGAGGGTGGCGAATATCCATCAACAGTATCAACCCCTGTAGGGATTGTCGTGTTTGCAAATAGTCCGTCATGGCACGGCCCCATTTCTGTTTAACGTGCTCGGGAACTTTGGCATAACCATAACCGGGCAGATCGACCAGCCGGGTGTCTTCATTCAGGGCAAAAAAAACCAAATGTTGGGTGCGGCCCGGGGTTTTGCTGGTGCGTGCCAACGCGTTGCGTTCGGTGATAGCATTCAGGGCGCTGGATTTGCCGGCATTGGAGCGCCCGGCAAAGGCTACCTCGGCACCGGTGTCGGTGGGCGCCTGCGTTGGGCTGGGTACGCTGGAAAGAAAATGGATGTTTGAAAAGAGGTTTTGCACGTTTAATCCTGAGCTGTTTGCTACGTTGCTTGGGTTGTTTTCTGATTTTTTGATATACGTCAATTACTGGAGTGAGATATAATTCTGCTGCTTGATCTGATGGCGTGCTTCTTGATATAACAGCCGCGACTGATGGGCGATTCAGGCGCTGATTCTAAATCTGACGGACCTGTTGTGACAGAAACAGCGATTCATAAACCGAAGTAATGACGTATAATAACGTTTTTTTACCGCTTGAAGACTTAAACATAAGAGAATTTTAGGAGAACTAAATGAAAAATTTGATTATTGCCACAGCCGCTACGGTTGCTTTGATGGCTTCTGTTACTACCGCGCAGGCTGATACTAATGCTAATGGCAAGAAAACTTACGACTCTGTTTGCTTTGCCTGTCATGGGACAGGTGCTGCGGGTGCTCCTATGATTGGCCATAAGGATGCGTGGGCGCCCCGCATTGCAAAGGGCATCGCCACGCTGGATAAACATGCGCTGCATGGTTTTCAGGGTAAAAAAGGCGTTATGCCGGCCAAGGGCGGCCGTACCGATATGAGTGATGCTGACGTTAAAGCCGCTGTAGCCTACATGGTTAGCAAGTCCAAATAATGCCGGGTTCGTGCAGGTATCGCGCAACGCTTCGATTCTACATTTAAACTCAACGTTGGTTAAAACTCATGAAGTCCAAAATCCTGTTTTCATTGATAATGTTGTCTGTTTTTGTCTCCAGCGCCAGTCAGGCTGCGGGTAATGCCGAAGCAGGTAAAACGAAAGCGCAGGTTTGTTTCAGCTGCCACGGTATGAATGGTGCCGGCAATGTCAATCCTGCCTGGCCGGCGTTAGCAGGCCAGCATGCTTCGTATATCGCCAAACAACTGGCCGATTTCAAAAGCGGTGCGCGTTCCAATCCGCTGATGAGTGCGCAGGCTACCAGTCTGAGCAAGCAGGATATGGCGAATCTGGCGGTGTTTTTCGCTTCCCAGAAAATGAAAACACGATCGGTGGATGAGTCCAAAGCCAGCCTGGGTGGAAAGATCTACCACGGGGGCAACAAAGCTACGGGCGTGGCAGCCTGTATGGCCTGTCACGGCCCGAAGGGAGCAGGTAATCCTGCCGCGAAATTTCCTCGGCTGAGTGGGCAGAACGCGCCTTATGTCGTTAAAGCCTTGGATGATTTTCGAAGTGGCAAGCGCAAAAATGATCCTAATAGCATGATGCGCGGCGTGACGGCCAGAATGACCGACAAGGAAATTAAGTCCGTGGCGATGTTCATTTCCGGATTGCACTAGAGTCACTGACTATTGCATCGTAGTGCAATAGTCAGTGACAGAAAAGGGCGGTATTATTACCGCCTTTTTTTATGCCTGTACCATGTCGGCAAGGAACCTCTGCATCATTATAGGGTCATTGATAACGGATATTATAAATATCCGGGGGGGAGGCGTCTGTGCCGACGCTGCGGATTCAGATTAAAATTAATGGAGACTGAATATGTTGAATGTTCTTCGTACATCTTTGACACTGATAATGGTGCTCGTATTTTTCTCAACGGCGTCAGCGCGTAATTATGATGAAGGCATTGAATACCAACGCCTGAAAGAACCGGTGCCGACCCAGGTGGGGCCGGGCAAGATCGAAGTGGTGGAGCTGTTCTGGTATGGCTGCCCGCATTGTTTTCGATTGGAGCCGGGTTTGAATAAATGGCTGAAAAGCAAGCCGAAAAATGTTGAATTTATTCGCATTCCCGCTGTTTTCAACAAAATCTGGGCGCTACATGCCAAGGTTTATTACACCGCCAAATTCCTGGGAATTATAGGCAAATTCCACAAGGCCTTTTTTGATGCCATCCATCTGAAAAAAGAACCCATGAATACAGTCGCAGAGGTGAAGAAATTCTTCATCCAGCAAGGAGTATCAGCGAAGAAATTTGATAATGTGTTCAACTCCTTTGGCGTGGATGCCAAGGTACGCCGGGCAAGAGAGTTGTCCAGGGAGTATGGCATTAGCGGGGTGCCGACACTGGTGGTGGATGGGAAATACCGGACAGACGGACCGATGGCCGGTGGCCACAAAGGCATGATCGAGGTGCTGAATTACCTGATCAAAAAAGAATCGGGCAAATAGGCATCATTCGCCAGGGTCTTCGGTGAGTCCCGTTCGCCTTTTGGAGCCGCGTTCGACCAGGTTAATCGTTGCATAAGTATTTGCACCATAGC
>DRJN01000312.1 GCA_011052165.1 Gammaproteobacteria bacterium | reverse complement strand
TCCCCCATCATGAACGGTTCCCCTTTCAGCTTCAGACTCATTTCACGTTAGAAATACACCCCTCCCTTCAGACTCATTTCATATTGGACAAGGCTGGTAGACGACCCAGTCGTTACTATCCGGCATGGTAAAGCTGACACTGCCACCATTCTTGCTGCCCAGTAAGACCTCACCTCCGGTTCTAGGGTTATAGCGATGGGCGTCATACGTGCCGGGAGCCAGATTGACAGTGAAATTGCCACCCGCTGCGGCGTAGAATACATATTGTTGCCCGGTTTCTGCCAGCGCGTAAGTACGCGTGCCGGATTGGATAAGGGAGTTGTCAGGAGACATCAACCAGTATTTAATGCCTTTTGTCGTCCAGAAATTGATGAGTCGCGTGGCATCATCATACTGGGTCATATTGTAGTAATCGCCGGTTATCCAGTTAGCGTATCCCCAACCAGCAGACGACTGATTTTCATTTTGTCCTGATGCGTCATACCCGTCGCCCATCGTGGCATAGCCGCCGGCGGTGAGAATGCTCCATATCGACTGCCGGTTCATCGTCCTGTCAAATATTGGCCGTACTGATCCTATGCGAATAACAAGGCATGTGCCCCAGCTTCGAACGCATCGATCACACCATCGCTGTCGCTATCGGTGGTACTGCCGGGATCGCCATTCAGATCTGCAATTGCGACGGCAGCTGGATTGGTGGTGCCGATATCTGTGGACAGTGTTTTAAACGGCGCGAAACGGCCGGAGAATTCAGTGAAAAAGCTGCCAGAATAAAGGAGGAAATGAGCGTCAACGTTGTGCGTGGAAGGCTGTATTTAAGCCGGTTTATAACAGCCTGATTGTATTAATTATTAATTAGGCAACAATCAGACTGTAAATATAGCCGACATATATCCGTAATTTTGATCTTAGCCCGAGTGCGAATATTAGCCATGATTACCATAAATAATTATGATAAACAATGTACTATATGTAATAACCTTTTAGCTCAAGGTTTTCGAATGTCCTTCAGGTGATGTTTTTGACTAGCAGCACTCGACCACTGTATACTGAAAATACGGTCGGTCTATGCAACATACAGCCTAGTAATAACAATAGGATAGTTAAAAATACTAATGCTCAGAACGGTTGTCGGCAATATTTACAATTAATTTTTTGGCTTTGTTTTGTGCGCACAAAATATACGCATGCTCGGAAAAGAAGGCCGGACAACGCTTGCAGTAAGTGGTTGTTGACAGATCATTAACCGACCCGGCTGAGGGTCAGGCACCTGACCACCGGTGCCGGCAGGGCGAATTTCAATTATCTGCTCGTAGTGCAACAGTAATCGTATAGAGGTGCTCAGAAAATGGTTGTTAAGAGTATAAAAGCACTCGTTGCCATCGTGTTGGTAATCGCCGCGACAAACGGGTCTGTGAATGCAGCGGGCCAGGCTCAGATTGATCCGGCGGCGCTTGCAGCAGTAGCACAGACGTATTTCGACGCCTTGCGTGGCGGTGACCGGCAGGCACTGTTAGCACTGCTGGCCGGCAATGAACGTGCACGCAGTGCGGCGCAGCTCAATGATCCAGCCTATTCCCGGTTCCTGACAGACCGCTATAAAAACGCCAGGCTGGAAATTATGGATGGGGGCATGAGCAGCGGCGTATCGTATATCGACATCACAATATGGCTAAATGCTACAGAGTCAGTTAAAGAAAGGCTGATTCTCAAGGCGTTAAGCGGTTCAGGGGGTTCTCCATTGTCAATTGTGGCACGCAAAGAACTGGACTAAATAATAGCGAAAGCCGGTGCCCAACGCATTGAAACTGCTGGATTCTGGCATACGCCAGAATGACGAAAATCGAAATAATAAGAGCATCCTTAATTAAAACGCAATTCCAGATGTTTGTAGTGATGAGTTGTAAAAGGAAATAATAATATGTCGCCGCTAAGAGCTATTTTTGTTGTCTGTTTAACCAGTTTTCTGTTGGCTTCCTGTGGTGGTGGTGGCGGTGGTGGTAGTGGTGGATCAACTACAACGCCCGATACCAGTCCACCAACCGTACCTCAGAATCTCAGTGCAGTGGTGGCAAGCGACACGCAAGTAGATCTTGGCTGGAGTGCATCCACTGATGTTGGTGGTGGTTCGGTAGCAGGATATCGGGTCTATCGGGACGGCATACAGGTGGGTGCGGTAACCACCGCAACCAGTTACAGCGACATGGGGCTGACTGCGAATACCGCTTACAGTTATTCCGTAAGCGCTTATGATAATGCCGCGCCGGCGAATGAATCGGCATTGTCTTCACCTCCCGTGAGTATGACCACGCTGGCGCCACCTGATACATCACCACCAACCGTACCGCAGAACCTGAGTGCCACCGCCACCGGCTCGACCAGTGTGAGTCTGAACTGGAATGCGTCTACTGACACCGGTGGTGGTTCTGTGGCGGGTTACGGGTTGTACCGGGGTGGTGTCCTGGTGGCTTCGGTAACAACCGGGACCAGCTACACGGATACAGGTTTAACAGCCAATACCTCGTACAGCTACACGGTACTGGCCTTCGATGACGCCGTGCCTGCAAATGCATCCGCACAATCTTCACCGTCGGTGAATGTCACAACGCCGCCTGTGATCGATACTCTTCCACCAGGCATCCCGCAAAACCTGAGTGCTACGGTGGTTAGCGAGACACGTGTGGACTTGAGTTGGGCTGCTTCTACCGACAATGGCGGCGGCACAGTAGCCGGTTACAAAATATATCGCGATGGTGCATTTGTAATTCAGGTGACGGCGACCACTTATAGTGATACCGGTTTGACGGCAAGTACGGCCTACAGTTACAGCGTGTCGGCCGTTGATGACGCGACGCCAGCCAACGAATCGGCCCAGTCATCGCCAGTGAACGTGACCACCCTGGATACGTCACCGCCCACCGTGCCGCAGGGTCTGAATGCGACCGCGGTTAGTGAAACCCAGGTGAATCTGGGCTGGAATGTTTCCACTGACAATGGTGGCGGTGCGGTAGCCGGCTACCGGGTATATCGCGATGGTACATTTTTAACACAGGTGGCGGTAACCAGTTACAACGATACCGGTTTGACGGGGAACACTGCCTACAACTACACAGTATCGGCCTTTGATAACGCCGTGCCGGCCAATGAATCCGCGCAATCATCCCCCCCGGTGAGTGTGACCACCCTGGATACGTTACCACCCACGGTACCGCAGAATCTGAGTGCGACCGCAGTCAGCGAAACGCAGGTAGATCTGAGCTGGAGCGCTTCGACTGATAACGGTGGCGGGTCAGTGGCGGGTTACCGGGTGTACCGCGACACCGCGCTGGTGGCAACGGTGACGTCCGGTGGTACGAGCTACAGTGATACTGGTCTGACGGCGAGCACCGCCTACAATTACTCGGTATCGGCCTTTGATGATGCAGTACCCGACAATGAGTCAGCATTATCGTCACCGCCGGTGACTGTGACTACACTGGATACGTCACCGCCGACAGTCCCGCTGAACCTGACAGCCACCGCCGTAAGTGCGACCCAGGTCAATCTCGGTTGGAGTGTATCCACCGATAATGGTGGTGGTACGGTAGCGGGTTATCGGGTGTATCGCGGTGGTGTGCAGGTTGCGCAGGTGACGGCAAACAGCTATAGCAATACGGGTCTGACGGCGAATACGGCTTACAGCTATACCGTGTCAGCCTTTGATGACGCGGTGCCTGCAAATGAATCAGTGCAGTCACCGGCGGTAAACGTGACGACCCAGGTAGATCCGGGGTTGCCGGTCAGCTACGACTTTACCAACCCCGCTGATGTCAGTGCCTGGGTGAATGTTGATAATTCAGGTATTGCCTCCAGCTGGCAGGCGACGGCAGGTGCATACCATCAAAGTGTCGATGTTGGTGATCAGGATTTCGGTACACCCTTTGATAAATCGTACAAGCTGGGTACCTATTCTTATCTGACAGGACTCGCGACGGCCACCGGCTACAGTGTCAGTGTCGACATCACGCCACAGAAAGACATACCGTCACGCGCTGCCTTCGATGGCCAGGACGTCGGCGTCATGTTCCGTTACCAGGATATTAACAACTACTACCGCGTTTCGTTCAGTTCCCGTGAATCATTTGCGCGCCTGGAAAAGAAAGTGGGCGGTGTATTCACGACACTGGCGACCAACGCGCGTGGCTATATCGAGGAACAGACGTTCAATGTAACAATAAACCTGAGCGGGGGCCTGATTCAGGTGACAGTGGCTGGTGACCCGGTGTTTGCCGTGTCCGATCCGGACCTGTCGAGCGGTACGATTGCCTTGTACTCTCAGGATGCGGTGAAATTTGACAACGTGTTGGTGGGTGTCAGCGATCCCAGCCCGACACTGGTGGTATCAACACCACTGGCGTACTCGGTACAGACCGGTAATGCCGTGACGGGGTCGGCGGCGGTAACCAACCGCCCGGTCGGCGGTAGTGTGGACTTTGAATTTGCCGGTGTGCCCTGTGCAGTGGCAACCGAGACGCCTCCCGGGTCAGGGTTCTACACGGCTGACTGCGGCACGCCAGTACAGGGAGATTACTTCCTGGCCGGGCAGGGGCTGCGCGGCTTCCTGCGCAACAGCTCCAGCGGTGTGGTTGCCAGCGACGAGAATCTTCGTGTAGGGATACAGGGTAATAACTACATCACGGTGGGGGACAGTATCACGCTGGGCACCTTTGATTTCTACACGGGCGACAACCTGTCTCTGGATGGCCGGATTATCGGACAGCAGGGTTTTCAGGCACGGCTTGACGATCTGCTGACGGCAGCCACGGCCCTATCGATCCAGGTCTTCAATGAAGGTGTGGGCGGTGATAAAACGACAGATACACTGACCCGCATCAATTCGATCCTGGAGCGTCACCCTGGCTCCGACCGGGCGCTGATGCTGCTGGGGACTAACGATTCAGGGGGTACGACGCCACTCACTAAGACGGACTTCCAGACCAACATGCAATCGCTCGTCAATACGATGACAGGGCAGGGCAAGACGGTATGGGTGGCTAAGGTGCCACCGGTGTTGCCATTTGCGATCAACGCCACCCGTAATGCCGATATTCAGGGTTACAACACGGCTATTGACAGCTTGACCAATACCTCACCCGGGCCGGACTTCTTTACCTTCTTCTACGATGACAACGGTACGTCAGGTATCACCACAGATGATAATGAGCGCATCAGCTTGTTTGTTGACGGCAATAAGCTGCATCCGAATCCGCTGGGGATACATATCATGGCGCGTTTATGGAATAACAGCTTGACGGGAGCAAGCGTTGTGCCGTTTTTTCTTGACCGTTTGTGTAATCGACTGGTGTCGGCCGACTGCAGTGCGGTGTCGCCGACCAATCACAAGCAGGACTTGCTGGAGGTGGGGAATACGTATTATATCGACCAGACCTACACGCTGACATCGATCCCGGCTGCGTTGGCGGGCGGTATCTGGATACAGACCGCAGATGCGGAGAATGCCGACAGCAGTGCAAGTTACATTGATTTTACCGTGGATCGGCCGGTTACAGTTTACGTGGCCTATGACGCCGGGGCGACCTCACTGCCGAACTGGCTGAATCCAGCAACCAGCAGTTTTCTCGACGCCGGTGTCAATGTACAAACCACCGACCCGTTGTCGTCAACCCTGCGCGTCTATTCGCAGGCCTTTGTTGCACCCGGCACGATAAGCCTGGGCGGGAACCTGGCTACTGGCGCCAGTGGGTCGAATTCGAATTATCTGGCGGTGGTTGTACAGTAAAAATTGCATGGATGTTGAGGATACACGGCTTTTCCCGAACCAGTTTCTTCTCGGACCAAAAGCTGTTGACGGTCTCCGTGAATGGCAGGCACTGCGTGTTGGTGAGGATATCCACCTTACAGCGCACCCCGGACTCAATACCGTCCAGGTGAGTGATGCACATTATTCCCTGACACTGTTGGGTTTTATCCTGGATCCTGCCGACCCGGCGGCGAACGACAAGGCAATATTGCAACACCTGCTGAACAGCTTCTCCTCAATCAACGAGCTGATCGATGCCACCGGCACTTATGGTGGGCGCTGGATTATCGTGGCGACCCAGGCGCAGCATGCCGTGCTGTTTACCGATGCCCTTGGTTTGCGTCAGGCATTCTTCACACCACAGCGGCATGCCGGCGGTATCTGGGTGGGATCGCAGCCTGGCATCCTCGCAGAGTGCCTTGGTCTGGATATGGGTGAGGCAGCTCGCACTTTTGTCGACACGCATGCCTTCAGAAATCATTCCGAGTCGCGCTGGCCGACGACCAGAACGCCGTATAAAGAAGTAAGGCACCTGTTGCCGAATCACTACCTTGATCTGCATGCCGGTCAGGATCACCGCTACTGGCCGCAACGACCATTGGAACCGGTAAGCCTCGAAGATGGTGTCGATAAGCTCGCACACCTGCTACCGGCGTTGATCGAAGCGGCTGTCATGCGTTTTGATCTCACACTTGGCATCACGGCCGGCTGGGACAGCCGCCTGGTCCTTGCGGCGTCGCGCAATGTGAAGGACAAGCTCGGCTACATGACTGTGCGGCAGGGAAAGATGCCGGATACGGCACGTGACATCGTGACACCCTCCCGTTTGCTTGCCCGGCTTGGGTTGCAACATCAGGTTGTCAAAGCAGCGCCCTATATGAGTGGGGAGTTCAGCTATCGCTTTAAACGCAACGTCTGTTTCGCACACGATCACTACGGTGGGGATGCTGAAGCGATTCTTGCCTGGTCGCAGCGCCGCAAGGTGGCATTGACCGGCAGCGGAGCGGAGATCGGTCGCTGTTCGTTCCGCGATCAGCTGCCTGATCTGGACCGACGGCCTGTTACCGGCGCTGACCTGGCCCGCCTGCAAAAAATGGGGGGCCTGGATTTTGCCCTGCAAGGATTCGAAGAATGGCTCACCGGGCTGGGTGAAGGGCATGGGCAGAATGTGCTGGATCTTTTCGAGTGGGAGCAGGGCCACGGAAACTGGCTGGCCATGACACAGCTCGAATTTGACTGTGCCTGGCAGGATATTTTCACACCCTATAATTGTCGGGAGGTATTGGTGACGCTGCTTTCCGTCGACGAACGTTACCGCAGGAGGCCGGACTACCGACTATTTCATGCCACCATTGGACGCTTGTGGCCGGCAGTCCTGTGCGAGCCGATCAGCCCACAGCCGCGGCCACCGGGCAGGATCGGTCGTAAACTTCGCCGCCTGTTCCGCGTTGGTGGCTAGGTTGTGTCTATACGTGCAAGTGCTCAGAGGAATTCGCCCGGCACCCGCGTATGATGTGGTGGGTATGAGTGAAAATAAAATAGATTTTCTCGGTATCGGCGCACAGAAAGCGGCGACGTCATGGCTGTACGAGAACCTGCAAAGGCATCCGGACATCTGGTTGCCGCCTATTAAGGAACTACACTATTTCGACCGCTCGCCCCATTATCCGTCCCCCAGCCATCTGTCGACCGACCACCTGCTTCACCGCCTGCTGGGCAGAGAACGCTTTAACAAGCAGTTCAGAAAGAACCTTCACGGCGATTTAAAAGCCTCGATCAGCGCCAAAGACTGGCAAACAGTGGCCTGGTTGCTGCACTACTATCTCGGCACCTACGGGGACCACTGGTATTTTTCTTTATTCAGACCCGCGGATGGCAAGTTAAAAGGGGAAATCACACCGTCTTATTCCATTCTTGACCTGAGAGATGTTGCACATATCCGGGGAATTGTCCCTGACCTGAAAATCATAATGATATTGAGAAACCCGATCGAACGTGCCTGGTCGCATCTGCGCTTTATTTCGATGTTGGGGATGTTCAAGGACATTAATGACCTGGATAAAGCCCGGCAGTTCATCGATTCAGATGACCAGAGCCTGCGCGGTGACTATGTCCGTACACTGGATATCTGGCATGCCTGTTTCCCGGAAGAGCAAATCTATATCGGGTTTTTTGAAGATGTCCAGCGTGATCCCGGCAAGTTGATCACCGATATCTACAACTTCCTGGGTGTCCACAGCCGGTTTGCTGTTGACAGGATGAAGGTAAAGACAAAAGTCAATGCCGCAAAGTCGGTAAATATGCCGGCCGAAATCAGCTATTACCTGGCGGAAAAATACCATCCCATGTTAAAGAAACTGACCGCCATGGTGGGGGGCTATTCCATAGCCTGGTTGACGATGGCTGAAAAAATATTATCACGAACTCAGCTGTTCTAGGGATGCTCTGATCAATTCGATTCCCGTTATTTTGGGTGTAAGTTGCTTGGCAACACCAAGTGAACGATACCGTATGCAGTTCATCCTCGGACCGCGTATCCCGGCAGGATTTAGTGACTGGCAGCAGTTAGGTGTTGGAGAGACGTTCCACCTTATTGCGCACTCCGACCTCAATGTTGAGCAGGTAGAGCGCGATCCGGTATCGATAACCGTGATCGGCTACCTGCTCGATCCACGGCATCCACATGCCAGCAATGCCGACATTCTCGATAAGCTGATTACCTCGATAGAGCAGGGTGGCGACCTGTTCGAGATCGTTGCTCCCCTGGGAGGGCGCTGGGTACTGCTGGTGAATGACAGGCAGAGTACCCGGCTACTGGGGGACGCCACCGGCCTGCGGCAAGTATTTTATGCCGACAAGCGACAGACAGGCGAGCTCTGGTGCGCTTCACAACCTGGTCATATCGCTAAAGCCCTGAACCTGGAGATGGATCCCGACGCCCTGGACTTCATCGAATGGTTTCAGTCGCAGAGCCCGGAAAGCTGGTGGCCGGGGGACAGTTCCCCCTACCGGGAAGTCCGACGGCTGTTGCCCAATCGTTACCTGGAATTGCAAACCGGTGAAGTCCACAGATTCTGGCCGCGTGAGTCCTTTCCAGGACGTTCGTTGGACGACGCGGTTGGTGGTATTGCCGAAACCCTGACAGGCATGATGCAGAGCGCCGCCAACCGCTTCGACCTGGCCGTGGCGATGAGCGCGGGCTGGGACAGCCGGCTGATGCTGGCAGCCTGTCAACCGATAGCCCGGGAGCTCAGCTACTATACCGCCAGGAGACCGGATATGGCATGGACCCACATGGACGTCCGTATTCCTGAACGGCTGCTGGTCAAGCTGGAGTTACCACACGATATTATCGAGCACGGTACGGAGGTCACGCCGGAATTCGCGGGAGTGTTTAACAGCAACATGCCTTTTGCACACCCCACCAGACTGGCGCCACTGCAAAGCGAGCTGAACTACTATGGACGGAAAAAAGTGGGTGTTACGGGAAATGTTTCAGAGGTCGTGCGTTGTTACTACCGGCGTCCTGAGCCGACACAGACCATTACCGCTGAATACCTGATGACAGCGACCGGCATGGAACATCCTTTTGCCAGGAAATACTTCGCTGCGTGGCTGGACGACGCCGGTGATCCACACGGCTATAACATGCTTGATCTGTTCTACTGGGAGCAACGGACCGGTAGCTGGTTTGCACATAACTGCCTGGAATTCGACGCAGCCTGGCAAGAGATATTTATTCCCTTCAACAATCGGCAATTACTGGTGGATATGCTGGCAGTCGATGAAGATCTAAGGAAGGCGCCTGATTTTGAACTCTACCGGCAACTTATGTTGGCCCTGTGGCCTGAGGTTTTGTGCGAACCAATTAATCCGACAGCAAAGAGGAAGGGAATACGCCGCTATCTGCGAGCTATTGCCCGTCGTGTGCGGCGCCTGGTTCGCCGCTAGCGATGTTGTTAACGGGGTGAGCGGGCAGGGGGCCAGACTTTCACCCGTTTGATGAGATCAGGTGGTACGAAAATCTTGATCGCTTGTTTCAGGGCCTCGCCGATCGACATGTTGCTGCCGGGAAAAGCCCAGACAAGTGACTTCAGCGTGTACCATTTCCGTTCTCTGGCCCTCATAAGCGGCCGTACGATACCTTTTATGGTAAAGGCCTTCTGTGCCTTTTTCGACAGATGACGTCTGTGGGTATCGAGCCAGTCCGAGCCGTCGTGTCTGGATGATGTCAGGCGGCCCTCACGGGCATCGTTGTGCCAGGTGATCAGCGGTTCGTCCAGGTAAAGCCACTGTACGCCATTTTCTTCCAGTCTCAGAAATAGATCCCAGTCTTCGAATATCTTCTGATCCACCGGAAACGGGTTGGCCAGTGCGAGCGTACGAGGCAGCATGAGTGAGCTGGTATGAATCAGCCCGTGACTCCCACAGATGACATAATCACCCACTGACTCATCGGCACGTTTCCGCCGGGTTGGTAGCAGACGCGTACCGTCGTTCTGTACGATGAGCGCCTGTGTATAACAGACTACATTATCCGGGTTTGTCTGGCGCGTAAGTGCTGTGAACTGGCGCGCTGTTTTTTCCGGGCACCATTCATCGTCTGAATCCAGAAAGGAAATGAAACGGCCTTTGGCCTGTTCCACGCCGGTATTACGGGCTGTCGATGGCCCGCTATTTTTCTCAAGACCAATATAGCGGACGCGGGGATCGGGAATAGCCTGTACGACAGTGCGTGTATCATCTGTGGAAGCATCATCGACCACGACGATTTCCAGATCCTGCCAGGATTGCGCGAGCACGCTGTCGATCGTGCGACCGATCAGATCGGCGCGATTGTAGGTCGGTATGATAACGCTGATGAGCTGTTCGCTTTCAACATTCATGCTATTCAACGCCGAAGAGGTGCAGTGCAGCGTAGTAGTACAGGGCCGCAGGCAGGTTTTTTTCTTTCCTGTGGCGGCGAAGACCGAGCGACCAGTATCGGGTGCGAATTATTTTCTGTTTTTCATTGGGGAGCGATTCCTGCCGGGACCAGTTCAGCAGATATTGATAAGCCCGAAATTGGGTAACCGAGAAATCAGTCTTCAAACTGGTGATACGATTATCAAGATGCAGACACCGGATTGAGACGGGTTCATTCACCTGCCCGGCAGCGAGCCGAAGCCTGGCGGCCAGCTTAACCGTCAGCACCATATCCTGGTGGAGGCGGAGTTCCGGTAGCAGACCAACTTCCAACAGACCGGTTTTTTTGACGACCAGGCCATTCAGGTGGATGTAGCCGGCGCAGCCAAGCACCAGGTAGTGGAAGAGTTGCTCGGGCGTGACCCATTCATCAACGGTTGCTATTTCATCGTGGTGCGTCAGGAAATAACGCCGCCTGGCTTCTTCATTCTCAAATTCAGCACCGACGGCTCCGTATGTGCCATCGAGACTACTGTCGTTTTCGAGAACCTCGGTAGCCGTTGAGAAACAGTTATCCAGGTAATAATCATCCGCGTCCAGAAAGGCGATATACTCACAGCCGGCCTTTTTTATGCCGAGATTTCTACTTTCTCCTGCCCCGTGATTTTCCCCATCGCTGTGTTGGAACAGCTTTACCCGTGGATGTTTCTGTTCCAGCCGTCGACAAATTTCCAGCGCATTATCGGGAGATTTGTCCTCAATCAGGATAACCTCGGCAACCTCTTTCTGGCGCAGGGCAGAGTCCACGGCGGATTCGACATGCCGCTCGGCATTGTAAACGGGAATGATAACGGATAGATCCATAGGTTGAATGATGACCGAGCGTGGATTGACTGCTATATCGGGCCGGAAACCCGCAGGCTTTAGCGCTGGCACGATACCACCTCGGGGTGGCTCTGATCAATTCACCATTCCGGCCCTGAACGACTGTCAGTCATGACTCCCTGCCGGGTATTTGCTAGAGTGCGCCGATATGAAAATCGCACTGTTCGTCGATCAATTCCCCAAGCTATCTGAAACATTTATCCTGAACCAGATTGACGGTCTGTTCGAGCGTGGTCATGAGGTCACCATTTTCGCTTGCCAGCATAGTGGTGAGACTCGATTACAGGGGATTATTGAAAATCGTCACCTGATGGATGTAACCCGATACCCGGTCGATACGCGTTCCACATTTTTGGGTAAGGTGCGGCTCCGGTTTCATTTGGCGATACTGGGAATGAAATATGCCAAAGCAATCGCCAGGCTCAGGAAAGCGTTTACCCAATACCCCCGTATCGGTAGCTGGCGCACGGCTTTGATGCGAGCGGAACCGCTGCTTCGACACGAAAATAAATTTGATCTGCTTTTCGCGCATTTCGGACCCAATGGTTTGCGCGCGAACTGGTATCGCGACGCGGGACTGGTGGATGCGCCACTGGTTACTGTCTTCCACGGGTTCGATCTTTCAACCTATCTCAACCATCACAACGACCAGGTCTATGAACCGCTATTCCGGAATGGGGACCTTTTTCTACCAATCAGCCGATACTGGCAGGAAAAGCTGGTCGCAATAGGCTGTCCCCCGGAACGGACCAGGGTTCACCACGTAGGGATTGACTGTGAGCAGTTTGCTTTTCAGCCGAGGACATATATTAAGGGTGAGCCAGTGGTACTGATCAGCGTGGTCAGACTGGTTGAAAAAAAAGGCGTCGAATACGCTATTCGGGCGATGATAGAGGTTGTGGCCTCAGGCAAGCCTGTTTCATACAGAATTATTGGCGATGGGCCCTTGCTCGTACCGCTAAGGGATCTGGTTACACAGCTGAAGCTAAACGATCACATCAGTTTTCTGGGGACAAAAACCAGTGAGGAAGTCACAGAGGAGCTGGCCGGGGCACAACTTTTTCTGGCGCCCAGTGTGGAAAGCCACAGCGGCGACATGGAAGGTATCCCGACGGTGCTGATGGAAGCGATGGCGACAGGGATGCCGGTTATTAGTACTTGGCACAGTGGCATACCGGAGCTTGTTGAGGATGGTGTCTCCGGTACCCTTGTGGGTGAACGTGAGGAGAATGAACTGGCGCGCGCTATCACAACACTCATGGATTTTCATGAACGATGGGCTGCCATGGGGCAATTTGGGCGTCAAAAAGTGCTCGAGGAATTCAATATCCAGACGCTAAATACGCGGCTGGATACGACATTTAAGGCATTGTGTGGTGCCGGGTAATGCCAATAAGTGACTTCGGAGTATAATACTGGAGTCGTATTAGCCGCCATGATAACCTACGGGATAGACAATGAATAACCCATTGTTATTAAAAATAAAGATATCACAACTTATGCCATATAAAATCCACCCCCGAGCCTGTTATCTGGCTGTAACAGCGGCGCTTATATTGCCAGTGAGCTCAGCCTATGCCGCGCTGGACAAATTCCAGCCGTACGTCACTACCAAAGTCCAGCGTGATACCAACCTGTTTAGAACAGACAACAACAGGGAGGATGACACCATTGGGTATCTGGGCGGTGGGATAAAAACAGACCTGAAAGTAAGTCGCCAGCATCTCCTGGTCGATGCAGAAGCGGAGACAGCGAAATATGATAACTTTGACAAGCTCGATCATACCCGTTTAAAAGGGCGCGCGGTTTGGGCGTGGCAGGTAGGGAATCTCTGGAGTGGCGACTTGGGAACGCGTTACGAACGGTCACTGCGTTCGTTTACCCAGACGACTATTCGACAAAAGGATATGCGAACAACAAAAATTGGATACTTTGAAGCCGGTTACCAGATTCATCCTGATTGGCGGTTAGTGGGTGGGGTGAATTTCAATACCGTAGACTACCAGAAACAAACTAGACTTGAGCGGGACTTCACGTCCGGTCAGCTCGAAGTCCAGTACAGAAATACCTTGAATACACGGGTTGGCATACGTGCCAAACACACTGATTACAATCTCCAGGAAACGGTCATCGGTAGTGTCAAGACCGACAATGATTATAAAGAAGATGAGATAAGTGCCGTTTTTTACTGGGAGGGTTCCGCGAAGTCCAAACTCAAAGCGCGCTTTGGGTATACCGAACAAAGTTTTAATGAACTAAAGGATCGTGATTACAAGGGATCTACAGGTCGTCTTACCTATCGCTGGATTGCGACGGGAAAAACCAGGCTTGATTTATCAGTATGGCGCGAGACCTCCTCACTGCGGAGTGAAGTTACTGACTATGTTTTGACCAAGGGCATCAGTATCAGTCCTGCATGGTCAATTACGAGACTGGTTTCTTTAAACGGCTCCCTTTCGTATACAAATGATGACTTCAAGGCGCGAAATAATATTCTGGCAATCCTGGGTGGCCAGCGTCGTGATGATGATATTTACCTGGCGAGTATCTACACAACCTGGAAACCCAGGCGTCAAATTGACTTGTCGCTTGGTTATAGCTGGACAAAGCGTGACTCAAGCATCAATGGTCTTGATTATACGAACAATCGGGTTGAGGCCAAGGCAAAGTACAGCTTCTAATAACGTGAAATTGTCAGGCTTCGTAATGACGAGATATTTTGAGTGAAGGTGCTCCATGTTTGTACCGAAGCACAGCTAGGGGGTGCAGGCATTGCAGCATACAGGTTGCACAAAGGGCTTCGCTCATTGAACATAGATTCAATGATGTTGGTAAACAAACAAGCGCTACGAGAAGACGGGATACACGGGCCTTCCAATACAGCCGACAAAATGGCGGCGCGTCTGGTGCCAGTTCTCGATAGAATACCCGGTTATTTTTCTGCGCTCCCTGCTGACAGGACGTCAGCATCGTGGATGCCCAATCGTTTACCCGGTCGAATCAACGCAATCAAACCGGATATCCTAAACCTGCACTGGGTCAACGATGGATTCATGCGAATAGAGACTTTACCTCATTTGAAGCAACCCATTGTGTGGACTTTACACGATATGTGGGCATTTTCGGGTGGCGAGCATTATGTCGGTGATAATCGGCGCTATAAAGAAGGCTATACCCGGCAAAACAAACCGACGGCGGAAACCGGTCTTGATATCAATCGCTGGATATGGAATCGGAAGAGAAAAGCGTGGGCAAATATCAGGAACCTGGTGATTGCGACGCCCAGTCAGTGGCTAGCCAATTGTGCGCGCGAGAGTGTTTTATTTGAAAACCACAGGGTGGAAGTTCTTCCAAACGGTATCGATCCTGAACGCTTCCACCCCATGGACCACTCGGTTGCCCGGGAGATTCTCGGGCTTCCGAAGAACAAAAAGCTGATCTTGTTCGGGGCTTTCTCAGCGACCAGTGACAAACGCAAAGGTTTTCATCTTCTGGTGGAAACGCTGAAAAAGCTTGAGGCGAAAGCCAATCCGGATGAGTACGAACTGGTGATTGTGGGTGCTTCATCACTCGATGAGTCTTTTCACACGAAAAGCCATTGTCTTGGCAGATTGAACGACGAGATTAGTATGGCTCTGGTTTATGCGGCTGCTGATGTCTTCGTTGCGCCATCACTCGAGGATAACCTGCCCAATACCGTGCTGGAATCGCTGGCTTGCGGGACACCGGTTGTGGCATTCAATATCGGTGGCATGCCTGATATGGTTTCTCATGAGAAAAATGGTTTTCTGGCACGTGGATTTGATACAGACGAACTTGCCGCAGGTTTGCAATGGATCCTGGATGACGAGCAACGCTGGAAGAGTTTGTCGCAAGAAGCCAGAAAAACGATTATGGATTCATTTACCCTGGAATGTGCCGCAAACAGGTATCGGGATATTTATGACGATATCCTCAGGTCAGCATAAGTAAGAGGAACACTATGAAAATAAGCATTTTCGGCCTTGGCTATGTAGGCGCGGTATCCGCAGGATGCCTCGCTCAGGAAGGCCACACCGTCATTGGCGTGGACCCCTACCAGCCCAAGGTAGACCTGATTAACAGTGGCAAGACCCCGGTTATCGAGCAGGACATCGGGGATATCATGGCGAACGTGGTGAAAGACGGTAGATTGCGGGCTACCACCGATATACAGGATGCCGTGGATAATACTGATATGTCCTTTATCTGCGTCGGCACGCCCAGTCTTATTAATGGTGGCCTGGATCTGAAATACGTTCGCAGTGTCTGTGAACAGATTGGCAGGGCGATCAGGGATAAAGATGGATTTCATGTGGTGGTCGCGCGCAGTACCATGTTGCCGGGCAGCATGACCGACGTAGTGATACCCACGCTGGAGGAAGCCTCGGGGAAAAAGGCAGGAACGGATTTCGGTGTGTGTAACAACCCGGAATTCCTGCGCGAAGGTACGGCTGTCTATGATTTTTTCAATCCACCCAAAACAGTGATCGGCGAGACCGATACCAGGAGTGGTGACCTGCTGGCGAGTATCTACGAGAAGCTCAATGCGCCATTAATCAAAACCGATGTGCAAACAGCAGAAATGGTCAAGTACAGCGACAATGTCTGGCATGCGCTGAAAGTAGGTTTTGCAAACGAAATCGGCAATATCGCCAAGGCAGCTGGAATCGACGGACATGCCGTTATGGATATCTTTTGCCAGGATACCAAGCTGAACCTTTCTTCGTATTACATGAAACCCGGGTTTGCATTCGGTGGTTCATGTTTGCCAAAGGATGTGCGTGCTTTGACATACAAAGCACATACACTGGATGTCAATGTACCCATTCTTGATTCGATTATGACCAGTAATCGTTCACAGATCGACAAAGGTCTGCGAATGATCATGGAAAAAGGCAACAGGAATATCGGTATTCTGGGGTTCAGCTTCAAGGCGGGAACCGATGACCTGCGTGAGAGTCCGCTGGTGGAAGTTATTGAGCGCTTGTTGGGCAAGGGTTATAACCTGAAGCTGTATGACAGGAATGTAAAAATCGCAAGCCTTGTAGGGGCTAACCGTGATTACATTCTGAACCAGATTCCGCACATCTCAAAGTTAATGGTCGACAGCGTTGATGAAGTCCTGGCGCACGCTGATACCGTGGTGATTGGTAATGGCGACAAAGCGTTTTCAACCATCCTGGATCGTTTGAAGGATGGACAGGTGGTTGTTGATCTCGTACGGATAACGCCGGATACAATCCAGGATGCGCGCTATGACGGCATCTGCTGGTAAAAAACGCCGGGTACTGATTATTGTTGAAAACCTGCCTTCACCCTTTGATCGTCGGGTCTGGCAGGAAGCGACCACCTTGTATGAGGCCGGATACGAGGTGTCTATCATCTGTCCGACAGGCAAAGGCTATGAAAGTAAATACGAATTAA
Organism: Gammaproteobacteria bacterium; assembly: GCA_011052165.1. Classification (GTDB taxonomy): domain Bacteria; phylum Pseudomonadota; class Gammaproteobacteria; order UBA6429; family Thiohalophilaceae; genus JAADGZ01. Next base: position 2,600 of record DRJN01000312.1, on the reverse strand, counting down.
TTGACGGGATACACATCTATCGTCATAACCTGCCTCTCGAAGCCGAGGGGGCGATAGGTTATCTGATGGAATATTCAGTGGCATTGTTCTGGGAGTTTATCCTTGCCTGGCGGGTATTGTTAACGCGGGGGTTTGATGTCATTCATGCCTGTAACCCGCCAGATAACATCTTCCTGGTCGGCGGATTTTTCAAACTGTTCGGCAAGAAGTTCCTGTTTGATCACCACGACATCAACCCCGAACTCTATGAAGCAAAATTTGGACGGCGCGATTTTTTCTACAAGGTGATGCTGGCCTGGGAGCGCTGGACGTTCAAAATAGCGGATGTCTCCATTGCTACCAACGCGTCATACAAACGAATTGCGATTGAACGTGGCGGGATGCCGGAAGAACGGGTATTTATCGTTCGCAGTGGACCAAAGCTTGAACGAATGAAAATTATGCCGCCGGTAAACGCGCTCAAAAAAGGGAGGGAATACCTGGTTGGTTATGTGGGCATAATGGGGGCGCAGGAGGGTATCGATTATCTCCTGAGGTCAGCAAAATATATAGTGCATGAACTGGGCCGTACAGATGTGCATTTTGGTCTGGTTGGCGGCGGCACATCCCTGGAAGAAATGAAAGCGTATGCGAATGAACTGGGTGTGGACGATTACGTGACCTTCACAGGGCGTGTGCCGGATCAGGAAATGCTGGAAATGCTGAATACCGCGGATGTCTGTGTGAATCCCGATGTCGCCAATGAGATGAATGACAAATCCACGATGAACAAAATAATGGAGTACATGGCACTCGGAAAACCAATTGTTCAGTTTGATCTCTCAGAGGGGCGTTTTTCAGCCCGGGATGCATCTTTGTATGCACGGGATAACGACGAGCAGGATATGGCCAACAAGATTATTGAACTCCTGGATAACCCGCAGAAACGGGAGGAAATGGGAGCTTATGGCAGGAGGCGGGTAGAAGAAGAATTGGCGTGGGATCATGAAGTGCCCAAACTCCTTTGTGCCTATGACGTGCTTTTTGGCGCCAGGGCGGGCAGCTCCGTGCCGGATAGTTAATGCGAGTTTTCACAGGTTCGGGCAAAGTTGTCGTGTTTTATGGACGGGTAATAATATTTAATTACTAATAAGTTAGTTAGTTTGCACGATTATCTGTCGTCAATTGGCTACAGATACCGGTGGTCGCGGATACCCGCGCCCGAATAGTTTTTTTAAAATTGCCTGATAAGTTGTTTTTATTTAAAACAAAAATTCAATTTATTTAATATTGGCATGACATTTGCCACTACCAATTTCAATGTTAATTTCTGAAGTTGGTATTGAGATGCATATGTTACCGTTTGCTCGTTTTCAGTACGCCGCGCTGTTTATTACTTTTCTGTTCCTGGCCGCTTGCGGTGGTGGTTCATCAAACAGTGAAAACACCTCACAGACTGGATCAGGGGACGGTACGAACCAGTTGTTTATTGCCGGTGGGGGAATCAAGGGGCCACTCGCGTTCGCAACTGTAGCATTGTATGCAGCGGATACCCGGCTTGATCCGTTATACGACCCTGCGCTTCCGCTGGCTTCAGCTACTACTAACGCCTATGCGCAGATTACGGGGCTGGCAGTACCGAGCGATGTTCCGCCGCCGTATATTCTGGTCATAGATGGAAGCAGTGCGATTGACCTGAATACCGGCATTGCGCCTGTTCTGAATAAACTGGTGACGGTCATTACCACGGAGGCACTGCATGCCAGGCAGCCCATTTTTGCCACGCCCTACACGACGCTTGCCTATCATATGCTGCGAGCCAGCGGGATGGGTTCCACTCAACAGTCCATTAGCAACAGCGCTGTTAGTCCCCCCCGGTTAGAGGCGGGCGCTTTGACTAACTTCAGTAATGTGAGCATAGAATCCGCTGGTTTCGGCATGTCTGCGGCTATTGATGTCTTTATGACCCCCCCGATTCTCACCAGAGCCACAACAACGATTGCGGATCAACAGCGGGTTGTGCAATATCGCGCCGCCATAGAGGCCTTTTCCACACTGCTTAACGACATTCACCTGTCTGTAGGCGCTACCAGCGATGAATTACTGGAGCAGATGGGTTTTGATCTGTACGATGATGGCATGCTCAATACTATTCTGTCCGTATGGGATATAGCCGGGCTGCTGGCGCAGGATCCCATGACGCTCCAGATAGCGAATACCCGGTATCAGGTTAAAGATATTGTTTCGTTAATGAAGGAAGAGCGTGCGCTTGTTGGCAGTAGCTCGAATAGCGGCTTTCTGCGAGAGAATGTAGCCTTTAATTTGCAACCGATACGTGCAGAGTATGCGACCGGAGGCACGAAGCGAGGCGCTAACATTATTGCCCTGTCGACCACCAGCATTCAATTCGGGAACCAGGATGTCGGTAGTGTCGCGGGTCCAAAGCCGGTGAAACTCACCAATACTGGCAATGCACCCCTGACGATTTCATCTATATCCATATCGACAACTCCCGGTTTCTCACAAACCAATGACTGTAATAACTATCTGCCGGTCAACAGCACGTGCACCTTCAGCATAAGTTTCACACCCATAAGTGGCGGGACGGTTACCGGCGCCAT
>DRJN01000311.1 GCA_011052165.1 Gammaproteobacteria bacterium | reverse complement strand
GTTCAGTACCCCCTTGAGGGGTATAAGTACCTTCACGAAATAATTTTCTGCAAAATGCACAGAAAATCATTTCTAAGGTACTAATAAAACTTGCTGCCTCAAAAAAACCATTCTCTTCTCTGCACGACGGAACGGCAGAGCCTTTTCGAGTCTCACCGCCTGAGGCGGTGGTTTACCCAAATTGAATTAAGTATTCCAAATTTCTGACTACAGAAACCGCTCGTCCTGAGCTTATCGAAGGGAAAACAGACTGAAATGCAAAAGAAACCGTTCGCCCTGAGCTTGTCGAAGGGCAAATAGACTGAAACGTAGATATTAATCGTGGCTGGCATAAGTATTGGCACCATAGCCCCCTCTCCCTCCGGGAGAGGGTTGGGGTGAGGGGATAAAATACATGCCAATACTTATGCCACGATTAATATTTAATCTACGAACTTGATGAGTTGTTTGATATCGCGGTAAAGCCACTCGTAAGCCCCCCGGGTGACCACTTTAGTCCCCGCTTTAAGGCCGGATAATATCGGTATCCGTCCATCAGACGCCGCACCTGCATGCACCTCAACAGCTTTAAACTGATCCTGCTTCTGAATCACGCACCAGGTTTTGCCATTGCGCGCCACCACCGCCGCCGCCGGTACCCAGACAACGGCCTGGGAAGCGCCCCGATGATGAACCTCGATCCACGCGCCGTCACGCAACAGCGCGCCCGGATTTTTGCTTTCATAACGGCGCAACCAGAGTCCGCTGCTGGCATCATAAAGCGGAACACCGGCCAAAAGCTGTAAGCTGACCCGGTGTTTATGCCCAAGCCACCAGGTCTTCCCCCCCCGCCATAAAGGAAGCTCCCGTGCAGGCACACCTACATCCACATACACCGGATCCAGCACGTCCAGTTCCAGCAGCGGGCTGCCCGCCGGAAGTTGTTCACCCAGAGCCGCCCGGCGTGCGCTGACAATCCCGGCAAAGGGCGCGAGCAGTCGGCCCAGGCTTCGCGCGACGGTCTGTAAATTGTCTTTGTGAATACGATCTTCAAGGGTCTTTTTGTCGATATGAATATGCAGAAGATCCAGATCAGCAGCCAGGATCTCCCAGGCTAAAGTGGATTTACCCTCCGCCCGGGCAACGACCTGTTCGCCGGCTACCCGCTCCCGGCGGGTAATCACGTGTTGCTGTTCACTCTGGCGCAGCACATGCAGACGTTTTTTCGCCAGCCGTAGCTCCAGCAGCGCCTGTTTCCAGGACGCCAGGTGTTGATGAAGCAGAGGAGCGTCAAAGCGTAGCAGTTCGTCCCCTGCCGCCACCCGCGTTCCCGGCTCGACATTCAGGGCCACAATGCGCACGAAAAAAGGCAGGCTGAGTACGGCCTGTTGGTGTGCGCTCACATGAGCAAACGCGGACGTAAGCGGTCGCCAGGTGCCGGCAATAGCAGTTTCAGTCACGACTGCGTTGGCCCATGCCGGCATCGCACAGAGCATCATCAGGAACAAAAACAAATGAGGCTTTACTCTTTTTTTAAACATGAAGCTATGTTCCATTACATCAGGCCGGCAGAATGACAGGTATCCCCAGGTATCAATCGTTGCAACAGTATTCGCATGTATTTTATCCCCTCACCCCCACCCTCTCCCAGAGGGAGAGGGGGCTATGATGCCAATACTGTTGCAACGATTAATAGCTGCATTTTAGCCCAGTCTCTCAACAGCCTGTTATTACTGTTCAGAAAGGTTAGCCTTATTCCGCTTAATCATTAATCTGCACCAGATGAAATAATATCAATCGTTGCATAAGTATTGGCATGTATTTTATCCCCTCACCCCCACCCTCTCCCAGAGGGAGAGGGGGCTATGGTGCAAATACTGATGCAACGATTAATATTGATGTTCTGAACAAAGTCCAAATCAACGCCATACCATTTGGCAATGTTCAGGAAAGACTTGGGCAAGGTGCGCTGGTGTACTCTGTCAACAATATCAAAGCTGGCGTTACGTTCTGCAAAGACAAGGGCGAAAAAAATGTGCTATCAAACCAACTGAGACCTTCATATGCCAATATCAATCATCCCGGGAATCTCATGGAGCCGGCCTCTTCTTGCCCTGATCACGCTTTCACTTCTGGGCGGATGCGCGACCTACCGACCACAGCCGTTACCGAAACAGGCCCCGCTGGAAAAAGATCTGCCCCTGCTTGTGGCAAAGGTGAATCGATCGATCAAGACGAAAAGCGATACCTATCGGGTCAACCTGGCCGATGGCCTGGATTTGACCGAAGTGGCTATCGTGGCCGTTCTGGGTAATCCCGATCTCAGGGCCAGGCGTGCAGAACTGAAGGTTGCCGGTGCACAGGCCTTTGCCGCCGGCCTGCTGCCCGACCCACAACTCTCGACCAATATCGACCATCCGACGACCACCGGTTACACCAACGGTCTGGGCTTTGGATTAGGCTATGACATCATTCCTCTGATCACCCGTCAGGCACGCATCAGTGCGGCACAGGGCAGACATGCAAAAGTGCGCTTGCAATTGCTGTGGCAGGAATGGCAAGTCATCCAGCAGGCGCGTTCTCTGGCGGTTCGTTTTCAACTGGAACAACAGCGACTGGCCTTGCTGCGCAGAATGCGTGATTTATATCAGCAACGTTATCAACACTCGAAACAGGGTCTGGCAGACGGCAATATCACGCTTGATGTCAATGGTACCGATCTCACGGCCCTGGTAGACAGTTTCTCCCAGATCAGCCAACTGGAACAGCAACACAACCAGACTCACTACGATTTGAATCACCTGCTGGGGCTGCAACCGGATGCCGTTATCTCACTGACAAAACTTCCTGCCGAAACGTCGATCGATCAGGCCTCTGTTCAGGCTCAACTCAGAAAATTACCGACGATTCGGCCCGATTTACTCGCGCTAAAAGCAGGTTATCAGGCACAGGAGGAACGGGTCAGGGCTGCCATTTTGGCCCAGTTTCCGTCCTTTAGTATTGGCATCAACCGGGTGCGGGATACCAGCAATGTCTATACCGGTGGGTTCAGTATCCGTCTCAACCTGCCTTTATTCAGTGGTAATCGTGGCGCCATTGCCATCGAACGCGCAACACGCAAGCAATTGTTCGAGGAATATCAGGCACGGATCGCGCAGACACATAGCGATGTCCGCCGTCTGCTCAAACTGCAAACCATCATTGAAAAACAGCGTAACAATTTGCAGCTTTACCTGCCCCGTTTAAAAGTCCTCGTGAAACGTGCACGCCGGGCTTATCGTCATGGTGATATTAACGTACTCACTTTTCTCAACATGGAATCCACCTGGGTCAATAAACGCCTTGAACAAATCAGCCTTCAACAAACCCAATGGCAAAACCGGATCGCCCTGCAAACGTTACTGGCATTGCCGGAAGCCGGGACCCACGCTATAAGCACGCTCGCTAATAAAGTACCCCACCGCAAGCGGACGGGGTATTGAATTGTAGGATGGGTAGAATGAAATGAAACCCATGCAAGCGAGCGTGCTGATGGGTTTCATTTCATTCTACCCATCCTACTGTTTTTCGCTGTAGGGGGTGGGGAATGAAACCCAACGGAGATTCAAAATAATAGTTATACAACACCATAAAACATCAGCCCTGTTTTTTGTCTTGATGATAGCCCTGGGCATTGCCATTGCTCCCACTTCGCATGCTGATAATAGCGTGAGTGTGGCAGTAAAAACGGCAACCGTCATAGAAAAACAAATCGGCGAAACGCTTGTCGCTTATGGCGTTCTGGCGCCTGATCCGGATCAAATCCTAAGCCTTTCACTCGCCCACGCAGGATTGATTAATCGCATCTGGGTGCGCCTGGGTCAGCGTGTAAAAAAAGGCGATAAATTGCTGCAAGTGATTACCGCCCCGGATGATCGCATGCAGTATCTACAGGCGCAAAATGCAGTGGATTTTGCACGCCGGGAGATTGAACGCAAACAACGCTTGCTGAAGGAACAGCTTGCGACTAAAGCACAGATTGACGCGGCGCATAAAGCATTGCGTGATGCCACGGCGTCCCTTAATGCTCTACACGAACGCGGTCTGGATCACAGCGAGGAAACCCTGTATGCACCGATGGATGGCATCATCACGCAACTCGATGTTGCCCAGGGGCAACGGATGCAGGCCAACACTACCGCCATGCTCATCGCAGCAGAAAAACGGCTCATTGCTCGCCTTGGGGTTGAAGCTGAAGATCTGGGTCGATTAAAGCCAGGCACGCCTGTCACTATCACCTCTGTCTTTGTCCCTGGGGAAAAGGTAGAAAGCCGGATCCGCGAACTGCACGCCATGATTAACCCCCACACTCATCTGGTAGAGGTGCTGTCACCGATTCCGGAACAACAGAGTGATCATTGGGTGCTCGGCAGCCGTATCCTGGGGCATATTCATCTGACACCCCATCCGGCCCTGGTCGTACCCCGCAGCGCCGTACTGAAGAATAACCGGGGCACCTTTGTATACACCATCAGACAAGGCAAGGCCAAAAAAATAAAAGTAAGAACAGGCCTGGAAGAGGGGTCTGAAATCGAGATCATGGGTCCGCTAAAAGCAGGTGACACCATCATTACCCTGGGAAATTATGAACTGCATGACGGCATGGCGATCAGGCAGAGTCCATAATGGATGTCACGCACTGGGCCGCCGCCCACCGTCGCTCCATCCTGTTTCTGGCGGCCATCCTTGCACTGGGAGGGATGGCGGCAGGACTGACCTTACCGGTCGCCCTGTTCCCCTATGTCAGCTTCCCGCGCATCGTGGTGTTGCTGGAGACCGGTGACCGCCCGGCGGATCAAATGGTCATTGCGGTAACCCGCCCGGTGGAACAGGCAGTACGAAGCGTGCCCGGTGTAGTAAATCTGCGTTCCACAACCAGTCGCGGCAGCGCGGAGTTGGCGATCAACTTCAAGTGGGGCGATGACATGATCGCCGCCATGTTACAGGTGGAATCCGCTATTAATCAGATTTTGCCCAGCCTGCCGCCGGGTACCCATTTCAACATCCGCCGCATGGATCCCACCGTGTTTCCGGTCGCCGCCTACAGCCTGACTTCGGATACAGAATCTCTGATACCACTACGCGACCTGGCACAATATCAATTGCTGCCCCTGTTGTCCTCGGTCAAGGGTGTGGCCAAGGTCATCGTGATGGGTGGCAAGCGGGCAGAATACCGGGTTGAGATCGATCCGGACAAGCTTGCCGCCTATAGCCTGACCTTTAGCGACGTTGCTAAATCCCTGTCGGCCAGCAACGTGCTGCAAGCCGTCGGACGTCTTGAAGATCATTACAAACTCTATCTGCTACTGTCTGATACCCGCATCCATTCACTGAAAACCATCGAAAACACCGTGCTGCGTAGCGGTGCTGACGGCCTGGTGCGCCTGGAAGATATCGCGCGTATTTATCCCGCCACAGTTCCCCAATGGCTGCGTGTTACCGCTGACGGCCACGATGCGGTGCTGCTGCAAATCTACCAGCAGCCCGGTGGCAATACCGTGCAGATCGTACAGGATATCCAGCAACGACTGAAAGACTATACGTTACCGGCTGGTGTGAAGATTGCCAACTGGTATGACCAGAGTCAGCTCATTACCGAATCGGCGAAAAGTGTCCGTGATGCCATTGCCTTCGGCGTGGTACTGGCGGCGATCATTTTATTGATCTTCCTGCGCAATTTAAAAATCACCCTGGCGGTAATCCTGTTCGTACCTTCTGTGTTATCCAGCACCATCTTACTGCTCTATGTCCTGCATATGAGCTTTAACATCATGACCCTGGGCGGGTTGGCGGCGGCTGTCGGTCTGATTGTGGATGATGCCATCGTTATGCTGGAACACATTATCCGCCGCCTGCGCGAACGCCATCAGAATATCAGCCTGACCATACGTCAGGCCGCCATCGAGTTCACCCCGCCCCTGGCAGGTTCCTCGGCCGCTACTATTATTATCTTCGTTCCCCTGGCCTTTCTCAGCGGCGTCACGGGCGCTTTCTTCAAAGCCTTATCATTGACCATGGCCAGTAGCCTGTTCATTTCCTTTCTGCTGGCCTGGCTGGCGGTACCCCTGCTGGCAGAACATCTATTGAATCAGAACGATGCCGAAAAGGAAGATGCGGGTACCGTATTTCAATGGCTGCAAAACCGTTATCAGCGCATGATGCGACGCATTATGCAGGCACCCTGGTGGCTGCTCGCGGGACTCGCACCCCTGCTTCTGCTCGGTCTGTTTGCCTATAAACAGGTCGGATCCGGGTTCATGCCGCGCATGGATGAAGGCGGCTTTATTCTGGACTATCGTTCACCGGCAGGAACCTCACTGACCGAGACCGATCGCCTGCTGCGTCAGGTAGAAACCATCCTGCGCAACAACCCGGCGGTAGCAACCTACTCCCGACGCACGGGCGCGCAACTGGGTGGAGGCCTCACCGAGGCCAACCAGGGCGACTTCTTTGTTCGCCTCAAGTCCTTTCCCCGACCGCCTATCAATAAAGTGATGGATAAAATTCGTAACCGTATAAAGCATAAAGTCCCCGGACTGGAAATTGAAATGGCCCAGTTGATGGAGGATCTCATCGGCGATCTGACTGCTGTCCCGCAACCCATCGAGATCAAGCTATACAGTGACCAGCTTGATGAATTGCTGGCTACCGCGCCCCGTGTCGCCGCCGCGATC
>DRJN01000310.1 GCA_011052165.1 Gammaproteobacteria bacterium | reverse complement strand
GTCATGTCGACCTCCGATCCTGTTTATGAAGTGTTACAGTTTCATATTATGGCACTGGCTGCTTTGTAGCTAACCCACGTAGGACGGAGGTCGGCTCCCTTCAGGGGAAATCATTATGTCTATACAGGGAAAAACCCAGGCTAAGGATGTTAAGTATTACAACCTCGATGTCATTATCTCCGTAGGCTACCGGGTTAAATCAAAACAGGGCACGCAATTTCGTATCTGGGCGACGCAACGCTTAAAGGAATACATCATCAAGGGTTTTGCGCTGAATGATGAGCGTTTTAAGTCCGGCCAGGCCATGAATTATTTTGATGAGTTGCAGGCGCGGATTCGCGAAATCCGCCTGTCGGAGCGGTTTTTCTATCAGAAAATCAAAGATATATATACCACAAGCATTGATTATGATCCCAGTGATAAAGATACCATCGCATTTTTTAAAATCGTACAAAACAAGTTGCTGTGGGCCATCAGCCAGCAAACGGCAGCGGAGCTGGTTTATCGTCGAGTGGATGCGACTTTGCCATTATTGGGCATGCAGTCTTTTGATAAGGAAAAACTGGATCGACAGGCTGGATGCCATACTGCAACTTAATGGCAGGGATCTTTTAACCCATGCGGGTAAAATTAGCCATATCGGCCAAGCCACACCGCAATAAACCTGGCCCTTGTCCTTTCTTAGAGGGCGCCGACAGAAGATTTGTGGGTTGACAAACTGGCTTAATATTTATAAGATATGTCAACCCATTCGGGCTCGGAAACAGTTGGAACACCACAGCCATGATTAGCGCCCGCCTAAAGCAATTACGACTTGCCAGAGGTTGGTCTCAGGACGATTTGGTGGCTCAAATAGGTGGCCTGGTGACCAAGGCTTCTATTTCTAAATACGAGACCGGCAAAGCCGTCCCTTCTTCCATTGTGCTAAATAAGCTGGCCAAATCACTTGGCGTTAAGTCTGTGCAGTTGTGGGGCGAGCCCAAAGTTGATATTGAGTTTATTGCTTATCGCAAGTCCAGTGGCCTGAGTAAGCGCGAACAAATCAAAACAGAAAATCTTGTGCGTCAAGCGCTGGAAGACAGGGTGTATTTACAAACGACCGTTTATGCAGGGCAAACCTGTGACTGTCCGGTCATGCAGTTTCCGGTAAGAAAGCTGGAGGATGCAGAAAAAGCAGCGAGTAAGCTACGGAAGCAGTGGCGACTAGGTGTGGACCCCATAGGGAACTTGGTCAGTGTGCTTGAGGATCATTGTATCCACGTTATTGAAATCGAGGCGCATGACAAGTTTGATGGTATCTCTGCTTACGCGAAAGAAGACAAGCAAGTTATTGCGGCAGCCGTAGTGTCGCGCAAAGGTGTGCCGGGGGAAAGACAACGGCTGAACATTGCCCATGAATTGGGACATACCGTTTTAAAAATTGCTAAGGATGTTGATGAAGAAGCGGCCGCGTTTCGTTTTGGCGGTGCGTTTTTGGCACCTGCTGAATTGATTAGGCGTGAGGTGGGTGAGCATCGGACAAATGTGCGTCTTGAAGAGTTATTAATTCTCAAGGAGAAATTTGGGTTAAGCATTCAGGCTATTTTGCGCAGACTGCTTGATTTAGAAGCCATTTCCAAAAATTATTATCAATCCTGGTCGATTCGCATTAACAAGGAGGGCATGCGTAAAAGCGAACCTTACCCACTCGTACCTGAAAAACCGGAGTGGTTGGATAGAACGGTTTATCGTGGTTTGGCAGAACGCCTTTTTACTCGGGAAGAAGCGGTACGTTATGCGGGTAAAGAAATAGAAAATGACGACTCGCTGGATTTAATCAAACGCCGTGCATTTTTAAATTTGCCTCTTGAAGAAAGAAGAAAGGTGATGCGTTCCCAAGCAGGAGCGCTCTCGAAGGAATACGAATCTGATTTTGAGTGGCGAGACTGGGAAGGGGGTGACATAGTTGACGGCATCTGAACCAAAGCGCGGAGAGATTTGGTGGGTACAATTAAACCCCACCATTGGCGCTGAAATGGAAAAGCTACGTCCCGCCTTGGTCATCAGTTCAGATTCCCTTCAAGCTCTTCCTGTTTCGATCATCGCTCCTATTACTAACTGGAAAAAGAAGTTTGAAAACAATATATGGCTTATAAAGCTCGAAAAAGATGAGGTGAATGGTTTAACGAAGACCTCTGCCATTACTGCCCTACAAATACGATCCGTTGACCACTGTCGCTTTAAAGAATTTATCGGTAAAGTATCTCCATCGACTTTGGACAGCGTAACCGCTGCGGTTGCAGCCGTGATTGAATATGAATAATTCCCTAATTCTGGAGACAGCGTGCTTAAGTCGGTTCTATAGCCCGCAGGTGCCGTCCTACGGCGATTCTGGATGCCAACCAGCCCAGCCCGCCGCCTACCCCGAGCAGCGTCATGGATGGCCCCAAGGCCATATTGGCCAAGTTAAATTGGCTGCCATAGAGGATGGCCAGGTCGCCTATGGGACCGGCCAATAACGCCAGACCGAGGGTGACCAGCAACCAGGCCATGATCGCTCCGAGGGTCCCTTGCAACCAGCCACTGTAAAGAAAGGGGCGCTGAATAAAGGCATCGGTGCCGCCGATCAATTTAATGATCTGGATCTCATCCTTGCGGTTGAATATGGCCAGGCGAATGGTATTGCTGATGACCAGTAATACCGCCATACCCAG
>DRJN01000309.1 GCA_011052165.1 Gammaproteobacteria bacterium | reverse complement strand
TGCAACAGTATTTGCATGTATTTTATCCCCTCACCCCCACCCTCTCCCAGAGGGAGAGGGGGCTATGATGCAAATACTGTTGCAACGATTAATATTCGGGGCCGGGCAGTATAAAATTTTAAGCCGCCTGGGGGAGGGGAGGGATTTTTCAGAATAAGATATTTTTGCAGCTCCGCTGCCGATGAACCTGCCGCCCTGATAGAGGTCTCATTTATAATCCGCTCAATTTGTGCTTTAATGCCTGCCCATGTATAAACCGCTCGAACTCTTTATCGGCCTGCGCTATACCCGCGCTAAGCGTCGCAACCATTTTATTTCGTTTATTTCGCTGACTTCAATGTTTGGTATTACCCTGGGTGTGATGGCCCTGATTACGGTTTTGTCGGTGATGAACGGGTTTGAGAAAGAAGTGCGCGAACGCATCCTGGATATGGTCTCTCACTTGACTATCACCCAATACCATGACAGCTTGCCGGGCTGGTCCGATGTGGTGAAACTGGCGAAAGAGCAGCCTCATGTGTTGGCCGCAGCACCCTATGTGGAAGCGCAGGGCATGTTAATTCATGGCAGCCATGTCAATGGCAGCATCATTCGCGGCATATTACCGGCCATGGAACCCTCGGTATCCAATGTCGGGAAGCACATGATCGAGGGGCATTTGAGTGATTTAATTCCAGGGCAGTTCGGCATTATTCTGGGACGGGATCTGGCACGTATTCTTGATGTTCATGTGGGCGGCAAGGTAACGCTGGTGACGCCCAGCGCCGAGGTTACCCCGGCGGGGGTGGTGCCGCGACTGAAACGCTTCACGGTGGTGGGTATTTTTTATATTGGTATGTATGAATATGACAGCAGTATGGCGCTGGTGCACATGAATGATGCACGCCGGGTGTTTCATCTGGAAGATGGGGTCTCGGGAGTGCGCCTGAAGCTGGATGATTTATTCCGTGCCCCGCAGGTGCGCGTTGAGCTACAGAAAACTGAACTGGGGCAGTACTGGATTCGAGACTGGAGTTCCTACCACGCCAACTGGTTTCGTGCGGTAAAAATCGAGAAACGCATGATTTTTCTGCTGCTGCTGTTGATCGTGGCGGTGGCGGCTTTCAATATTGTCTCGACACTGGTGATGATGGTGACGGACAAGGAGAGCGATATTGCTATTCTGCGCACCCTGGGCATGTCGCCGGCCAGTATTCTGAAAATTTTCATGGTCCAGGGCACGCTGATCGGCGTAATCGGCACCTTGCTGGGTATTGCACTGGGGGTCAGCCTTTCGCTCAATATGGAAACCGTGGTCCCTTTTATCGAGCACCTGTTTGGTGTTCATTTTCTGGATCCCGGCGTCTATTACATTAACGAACTACCCTCGGATTTGCACTGGAGCGATGTCTGGATGATTAGCTCGGTTTCCCTCTTGATGGGCGTACTGGCTACGCTATACCCGGCCTGGCGAGCAAGCCGTACCCAGCCGGCGGAAGCCTTACGTTATGAGTGATAACGGGCATATAGTCCTGCGCTGCGAGGGTCTGAGTAAAACTTTTAACGAAGGCCCCGCGCAGGTTGAGGTATTAACAAACGTTGATCTTGTTTTGCAGCGGGGCGAACAGCTTGCCATCGTGGGCGCTTCCGGCTCGGGTAAAAGCACCCTGCTGCAGCTACTCGGTGGGCTGGATACCCCCACGACGGGTCGGGTCGAGATTGATGGTAAAAATATGGCAAACCTCAATTCCACTGCTCGCGGTCATCTGCGAAATCGAGCTCTGGGTTTTGTATATCAGCTCCACCATCTGCTGCCGGAGTTCAGCGCACTGGAAAATATTGCCATGCCCTTGCTGATTCGCGGAGACCGACCCGCTGATGCATCTATTGCTGCGGCAAAGATGCTGGAACGGGTCGGCATGGGGCATCGTCAGGCCCACAAACCCAATGAACTTTCCGGCGGCGAGCGTCAGCGGGTGGCGCTGGCGCGGGCGTTAATCACCCGACCCCTGTGTGTGCTGGCCGATGAGCCGACCGGTAATCTGGACACCCGAGCAGCCGAAAGCGTTTATCAGCTGATGCTGGAACTGAACCAGGAATTTCATACCAGTTTTATTATTGTTACTCACGATACCCGTTTTGCCGAAAAAATGGATCGGATCTGTATGCTGGTGGATGGTGTGCTGCAATAACGTGACAGGCATTAGGTTTATTATATTGTTTATTTTGTCTGTATCCTTGAGAAATCATGTGATTCATTGTTAGACTCTTTTTCTTATGCGGCGTTTAATCATTAAAGTCATAGTGCTCTTTCTTTTGTTCAGCAACCTTTCCTGGGCGGCAGAGCGGGGTGAGTCACTGGCTGTGTTTCAGCAGAATCATGATGTCAGCATGCATGGCGCCAGTGGCAATTCTGGCCATGTGCCCTCTGATGAATGTTGCCATAGTGGCGCGCATTTCGTGGGTATTTTTTTTGAAGCCATTATTTTTTTACCGGTACTCAATGGCAGTTACAAATCGGTTTCAGTTAAACATCGCTATTTCATAAGCCGGCAACCGCCAACGCCTCCTCCTACGGTATAAATTCTGATCTATATTTATTAACTCTTGTCTGTTATTTCAGATAACAGATGCGATGGTACAATTTTTACTCAGGATTTAAACCATGTTTAGAAAATTATTGCTGATGCCGGTATTACTAACCGGCTGTCTTTGTGCGCCATTGTTGGCGGAAGAGGGTGTGGCCGCAGGCCAGGAAAAAATTAAACTTGACAGTATTGCCCCCGCAGCACTCACGCAGGAACTACAAGCTGTTATTCGCCGACACCCTCGAAAGCGCGCCGCCCAGGCCCGCCTGGAAGCCAGCCGTGCCGCCGTGCGTGCGGCGGGTAATGCTCTGTATAACCCGCAGCTTGAAATCGACTCGGAAAATGCAAGTACTAATACCTCCTATATTCAATTGAGTCAGACCCTTGATATGGGTGATCGGCGTGGATCACGCACCCGTGTTGCGCAGTCACGTCTGCTTAAGGCCGACGCGGACTATACTATGGCGTTACAGGATCTGACACATGATCTTTTGATAGCCATTGCCAGGAAGCGCACTCAGGACGAACTGGCAACGCTGGCAGGACGAGGCTTACAGCTGATGCAGGAGTTTGCCAATGTCGCGGAGCGGCGTTACCAGGCAGGTGATCTCAATCAAGTGGAACTGACTCTGGCGCGACTGGCTTATGCCGAGGCCCTGATGACACATGCCCAGGCACTGTCCGATGCGGCAGCAGCAAAGGAAGCCTTGCGTGCGATTTTTATTCGTTTGCCCGATAGCTTGCCGGCCCTGCCCGATGAATTGCCCGATGCGCGCCTGCCGGCTGATCGTAATGGTTTTATTCGCAGTTTACCGGTGATGCGGGCGCTTGAGGCGACCGTATCAGCTAAGCGCTATACGGTGGAACTCAGAAAAAGTGAACGCAGTTGGGATCCAACGATTGCCCTGCGTGGCGGCAAGGAAGACAGCGATACCCTGGTGGGCGCCACCCTGACCATCCCTTTAAATATTCGCAACCCCTATCGGGCGGAAGTGGAAGAAGCACAACAGGATTTAATCAGCAGTGAGCAGTTGGCGCAACAGACGTTTCTTGATCAGCGCGCCCGGGTACTGGCGACGACGGAACGTTACCGCCTGTTACAACAAGCCTGGAACAACTGGAAAAAGACCGGGCGTGTAAGCGTTAACCGGCAGTTGAGGTTGATTAAAAAGCTCTGGCGTGCAGGCGATATGAGCACCACGGAATATCTTGTTCAGTTGAAACAGGCGCTGGATACCCAGGCTGCCGGTTATGAGTTACGTGGCCGGGCCTGGCAGGCAGGCTTTGACTGGTTACGGGTAACGGGCAGTATCAATGAGTGGTTGCAAGTTAATCGCTGAGGCGTCTGTCAGTGAAATTTAACCGTGGTGGCGATTCTTTTTATTGTCTCAAACTGCTAGTAAAAAATGGAGACCCCTGTACTGGTATCTATGAGTCGGCCTGGTACTTGTCAATATTTGCGGATATTGGGGGTATATTCCCCTGTTTTCTACATTTTCGTCAAGTTTCGAATCACCATACGGGGATTTTCAGAGCCAGTAAAATCAATAACTTACTAATTATTTTAGATCAGGTAGTGAAACTCAGGTGGTGTACCGTGCCTAAAAGCCTGACCCTCCAGGGCAGAGCCTCAATGTGATGCGTCTGAATTGAAACAAATACAAACATTGATAATCTTTGTATCTTATGTCATGTTTATCTACAGGCTCATTTGGTCTGGAGAAAACCATGCATATCTCTCTTACCCCAGAACTGGAAACCCGCATTAAATCCAGGGTAGAAAGCGGTCTATACAACAATGCCAGTGAAGTTATTCGCGAAGCATTGCGCTTTATGGACACCCATGAAGACTGGATTCACGAAATCAAACTCGCGCAGCTTCGCGAGCAGCTTAAAGCCGGTGTCGACCAACTGGATCAAGGCGAAGGTATTGTCATCAAATCTAAAGGTGTCCTGGACAAGCTGTTTGAAGACATCAAGGGATAACCAGGCCAGGTGAGTTC
>DRJN01000308.1 GCA_011052165.1 Gammaproteobacteria bacterium | reverse complement strand
TTTGGGCATGGATGACAGATATCAGTGACTTGGCTTGAAGGGGATAGATCGGTCGATCTTCGTCTTATTGACTCTAACTTGCAAGTGAATCAGGGATTTTCGTACAATGAATAAACTAAAAAAAACCACAAACAAGGGATCATGCAAAGCAGTATGACAACGCTGTTCATCACGCTGGTAACCGCGTTGTTATTTGACCGCCTGCTGGGCGAGCCACGTCGCGCTCACCCCCTGATCGCGTTTGGCCGTCTGGTGCAGTGGCTGGAAGCGCGTCTGTATGCGGGGAATGCTTTCGTTTGGGGACAACGGTTGCGCGGCGGTCTGGCGGTTGTCCTGCTGCTGGCGCCTCTGACCATACTCGTGTGGTTTATCAGCCAAGGGCATGAAATTGCCTTGCTGGTAAATGTGCTGATCCTGTATCTTGCAATCGGTGCGCGCAGTCTTGTCGAACACGCCTGCCAAGTACGCGATGCTTTGCTGGAAAAAAACATGCCGCTTGCGCGTACCCGCACCGGCTATCTGGTAAGCCGGGATACGGCGAAGATGAATACGCAGGATATGGCGCGTGCGACCATCGAGTCCACACTTGAAAATGGCTGTGATGCGTTGTTTGCACCGCTATTCTGGTTCCTGATCGCAGGCGCGCCGGGCGTGCTGTTTTATCGCCTGGCCAATACCCTGGATGCCATGTGGGGCTATAAAACCTCGCGCTATCGTGACTTTGGCTGGGCGGCGGCGCGCCTGGATGATGTATTGAATTTTATCCCGGCGCGCTTGACGGCATTCAGTTATGCCTGCACCGGAAAATTTGTCAGCGCCATACACTGCTGGTCTACCCAGGCGGGGGAGTGCGCCAGTCCCAATGCCGGACCGGTGATGGCGGCGGGCGCGGGCGCACTGTCTTTACAACTGGGTGGCCCGGCGGTTTATCATGGTCAGGCGCAGGATCGTCCGCAACTGGGAACAGGCTCGCTTCCCGAAGCAGACGATATCGATCAGGCGGTGAACCTGCTGCGGCGCAGTCTCGGATTGTGGTTGGCGTTACTGACGCTGGTCTGGGGAGGGCTGCAATTTGCTTGAACACGGTGGCAAGCTGCGTCATGCGGCACAGCGTTATGGTATTGCTCTGGATCAGTGGATGGATTTGTCCACCGGTTTGAATCCACAGGCCTGGCCGGTGTGTGATATTCCCACCAGCGCCTGGGCGCGTCTACCTGAAGACGAAGATAGTCTGATCGAAATCGCACAACACTATTATGGCGCGGCGAATTGTCTGCCGGTTGCCGGTTCGCAGGCGGCGATTCAGATCTTACCGCGCTTGTATACACAGCATAAAAATACACTTCGTGTCGGTATGCTTACGCTGGCCTATGCCGAACATGCCCATGCCTGGCAAAGTGCGGGCTTTAAACTTATCCTGCTGGCCGCCGATGAGATCGAGACGTGGCTAAACCAGCTTGATATATTGCTTCTCGTTAACCCCAATAACCCCACCGGACATACCTTTGAATCGGCACAATTGTTGAACTGGCATCAGCAACTTTCTGCACGCGGCGGCAGTCTGATCGTGGATGAAGCTTTCATGGATCCGACACCGGAAAAATCTTTGACGCCGTATACTGCTCAGAAAGGATTTGTTGTGCTGCGCTCTCTAGGCAAGTTTTTCGGTCTGGCCGGGGCCAGGGTCGGTTTTGTTTTTGCCGAGCCGGGTTGGCTGCATCGTCTTGCGGAACTTCTCGGACCGTGGCCGATCAGCGGACCTTCGCGCATGATTGCTGCGGCCGCCCTGGAAGATCGAATCTGGCAGGCGGACATGCGTAAAAAACTGCAGCGACAGGGTCAACGTCTTGCACATTTATTGACAGATAACGGCCTGCCTGTATCGGGCGGCACGGCCCTGTTTCAATGGGTGGAAACGGCGCAGGCCGAATCTGTTCATCAGCAACTCGCACGCCAGGCCATTCTCACCCGTTTATTTACACAGCCTTGCAGCCTGCGTTTCGGTTTGCCTGCGGATGAACAACAGTGGCATCGTCTTGAGAGGGCGTTAATCGAACTGGATTACACGGACGAAGGTTCAGACAGTTTGTGCGAAGTAGCGGGTCGATGAGTATTCTGATGATCCAGGGCACGACTTCGGATGCGGGTAAAAGTATGCTGGTGACGGCGCTGTGCCGGAGTCT
Source organism: Gammaproteobacteria bacterium (assembly GCA_011052165.1). Classification (GTDB taxonomy): domain Bacteria; phylum Pseudomonadota; class Gammaproteobacteria; order UBA6429; family Thiohalophilaceae; genus JAADGZ01. The sequence continues at coordinate 1,515 of DRJN01000308.1, read as the reverse complement.
GGCGCGCAGGGGGATCAGCGTTGCGCCGTTCAAGCCGCAGAATATGGCGCTCAATTCGGCTGTAACGATCGATGGTGGCGAGATTGGCCGGGCCCAGGCTTTGCAGGCACAGGCGGCAGGCATCCAGGCGCATACGGACATGAACCCGGTGTTGATCAAACCCAGTTCCGATACCGGCGCGCAGATCATTATTCACGGTCACGCGGTTGGCAACATGGATGCCCGCGCCTATCACCGTTATAAATCCATTGCCCGCAAGGCGGTGCTTGAATCCTGTCAACGCCTGCAACAGCAGTATGATGTTGTGCTGGTGGAAGGCGCAGGCAGCCCGGCCGAAATCAACCTGCGCGAAAACGATATCGCCAATATGGGCTTTGCCGAGATGGTGAACTGTCCGGTGTTGCTGATTGCAGACATCAATCGTGGTGGCGTGTTTGCCCATCTGGTCGGAACCCTGGCGCTGCTGAGCGAGAGTGAACGGGCGCGGGTCAAAGGGCTGCTGATCAATCGCTTTCGCGGCGATCTGGCGCTGCTGCAATCAGGTATCGACTGGCTGCAAGAAAAAACAGCCAAACCGGTCACCGGGGTTCTGCCTTTCCTGCATAACCTGCATCTGGAAGGCGAGGACAGTCTCGCGCGCAGCGATGGCAAAGCGGAAGCGGCAGAGCATCTGAATGTGATTGTCCCGGCCTTGCCGCGCCTGAGTAATCATACGGATTTTGATCCCCTGCGCCTGCATCCCCAGGTCAATTTGCGTTTCATTAATGTCGGTGATGCGATTCCGGCGGCAGATCTCGTAATTCTCCCGGGGAGTAAAAATGTTTGTGCCGATCTGGCCTGGTTGCGGGAGCAGGGCTGGGATGATTTCATCCAGCGGCACTTGCGCTATGGCGGCAAACTTCTCGGCATCTGTGGCGGTTTTCAGATGCTGGGCCAGGCCATTCATGATCCCGAAGGGATTGAAGGTGGTGATGACTGTCGGGGTCTGGGTCTTCTGCATATGACGACAAGGCTTATTGCCGACAAACAGTTGCGCAATGTGCAGGGAAGCCTGTTGCTGGATGGCTCGCCTGTTCGTGGTTATGAGATACACTGCGGCATCAGCAGTGGTCCTGCGCTTGAAAATCCGGCGATTGATTTACACGGAAAAATGGATGGCGCGTTGTCGGCCGATGGCCAGGTTTTGGGGACTTATCTGCACGGTCTGTTTGAATCGACACCAGCCTGTCATGCTCTGCTGGGCTGGGCCGGCCTAAGCAATGTTCAGACTGCCGATTATGCACAACGCTGCAACGATGACATCGATCGTATTGCCGATGCCGTTGAACAGCATCTTGATATGAAGGCTATTGATCATTTGTTAGGCCTGGATGAAATGATGGTAAACGCCCAGTAGGGTGGGCACGATTTTTGTGCCCACATGGTAATTGGATAAACGTATTATGAAAGAACTCATCCTCGGTGGCGTACGATCCGGCAAAAGCCGGCTGGCCGAACAACACGCCATAGCTTCCG
>DRJN01000307.1 GCA_011052165.1 Gammaproteobacteria bacterium | reverse complement strand
ACTCACACTCAAGAGCTGAAAACCGGAGGAGGTACCCCCTAACAGGGGCACTGACATTTGCCCAGGGAAGGGATTTTTTTTAGCTTTGTTTTAATACCCCCCCCCTGAAATATATTCTGATAGCTGGCCCGAATAGTCCAGGGTGGGCACGTTTTTTGTGCATCACAGACACTTCCTTTGGTCGCCCACGTGCAAGACTAAATAATTACGTATTTACGTCAGCGTTTTCACGCCGTCTTCGGTTCCCAGCAACAGCACATCGGCGGGGCGCAGGGCAAACAGGCCATTGGTAACAATGCCTGGAATGTTATTCAGGCTCTGCTCCAGTTTCACCGGTTCCATAATTTCCATATTATGAACATCCAGAATGACATTACCGTTATCGGTAGTGAAATCTTCACGCAATACCGGCTGACCGCCGAGCTTGACCAACTCGCGAGCGACCATGCTGCGCGCCATGGGAATGACTTCAACGGGCAGGGGAAAAGTGCCCAGCATGTCCACTAATTTTGAGCCATCGGCGATACAGACAAATTTTTCACTGGCAGCGGCGACAATCTTTTCCCGGGTTAGCGCGCCGCCCCCCCCCTTGATGAGATGCAGGTATTTATTGGATTCATCCGCACCGTCGACATAGACAGACACTCCGTTGACATTATTTAAATCATAGACCGGGATGCCGTGGCCTTTGAGGCGATCAGCAGTAGCCACCGAGCTGGCTACCGCACCCTCGATTTTGCCTTTGATTTTAGCCAGCTCATCGATAAAAAAATTAGCGGTGGAGCCTGTTCCAACGCCGATAATGGTTCCCGCTTTGACATATTCAACAGCGGCTTTGGCCACTTCCTGTTTGAGTTCATCCTGGGTCATATGTTTTCTCCTGCGTAAAAAATCTTTTTCTAAAACGGTGCATGTGCGTGCTATTGTTGATTATTTAAGTCAATCGTAACTATTCGGCTTCCTGGGGTGAAGGCTTTGGCCGCTGCCTACAGTGGAATGAGCGACCCGTAGGTTGGTGCAGAGCAACGCGAAGTACCTGTGGTGCTTCGCCATAAAGATCATGGTTCAGCGCCAACCTGCATCTAACCGCTCTGGGCGATTAGCCCATAGTGGCAATTGCGTTGAGTAGTTACACTAGACCATTATATTAGTGTCCGCCTTCAAGTATCCAGCTTTATGCGGCTGGGGCGGGACAACGGAGTAAAAATTTTAATGAATTACGATTATCTTGCCATGATTCTCGCGGCCCCGGTTTATGATGTTGCAAAGAAGACCCCACTGGATGCGGCCCTGCAACTGGGCAGGCGACTGGAAAACAGGGTTTTTTTGAAGCGCGAAGATCAACAGCCGGTTTTTTCTTTTAAATTGCGGGGTGCGTATAACAAAATTGTCAGTCTTAGCCCGGACGAACGCGCCTGTGGTGTGATTGCCGCTTCAGCGGGCAACCATGCCCAGGGTGTTGCTCTGTCGGCACGAAAACTTGGGATTCAGGCGCTGATTGTGATGCCCAGGACAACGCCGGATATCAAGATAAGTTCGGTGCGTGAGATGGGGGCAGAAGTTATTCTGCATGGTAATACCTATGATGATGCTTATGAACAGGCCAAAATTATTGCGCTAGAGCGTGCTCTGACTTTTGTCCATCCCTATGATGATCCGCTGGTTATCGCTGGCCAGGGCACTATTGCCAAAGAATTGCTTGAGCAAAAACAGACTATTGATGTGATCTTTGTACCGGTAGGGGGCGGTGGCCTGATTTCGGGAATTGCAACCTGGTTCAAAGCTTACTCACCCGAAACGCAAGTAATTGGCGTAGAGCCGGATGATGCGCCGTGCATGTATGAAGCGCTGGCACAGGGTGAGCGGGTTATTCTGGATCAGGTGGGCATTTTTGCTGATGGTGTGGCGGTGCGCCAAGTGGGTGAAGAACCCTTTCGTCTGGCGCAACAGTATGTTGATGAAGTCCTTCTGGTCAGTAGTGACGAGATTTGCGCGGCTATCAAGGATATTTTTGACGATACTCGCTCGATCACTGAACCTGCCGGTGCGTTGGCGGTAGCGGGCATGAAAAAGTATGTTGAGCGTGAAAATATACGTAACAAAACGCTGGTTGCGATTGATAGTGGCGCTAACATGAACTTTGATCGTCTGCGTCATGTCGCTGAGCGCGCCGAATTGGGTGAACGACGGGAAGCGCTGTTTGCCGCGACCATTGCAGAAGAGGCCGGTAGCTTTCGCCGTTTCTGTGAGGTCATTGGTCTCAAGGGCGTTACCGAATTTAATTATCGCTATTCAGATCCTGAAAAAGCACATGTTTTTGTCGGGTTGCAAATGCCGGGTGGAGAGGATGATAAGGCTGGCCTGTTTGAACGACTGGAGGCAAAAGGTTACCCCTGTCTGGATATGACGGACAATGAAATGGCGAAAATGCATATTCGTTATATGGTTGGGGGGCGTGTGGAGGGTGTTGAGCACGAATGTCTCTATCGGTTTGAATTTCCTGAGCGTCCAGGCGCGTTGCTGCGTTTTTTGAACAAAATGGGACAGCACTGGAACATCAGCCTGTTCCATTATCGTAATCATGGGGCTGCCTATGGCCGGGTGCTGGTAGGCATGCAGGTGCCACCGGAGGAAAACGGGCAATTACAGCGGTTTTTGCAGGAATTAAACTACCGCTATTGGGATGAAAGTGGTAATCCGGCTTATGCGCTATTTCTAAGCTGAAAATAAGCCGCTATAAAATGCCGGCAACAAAAAAGGGCCTGTATGTAACAGACCCTTTTTATTTACGGGTAGATGCCGACTACCTGCGCCTGACAGCCTTCTTTTTTGCCCTTTTCTTGGCGACCTTTTTCTTAGCGACCTTTTTCTTCGCCTTCTTTTTGGCGACTTTCTTTTTCGCTTTCTTCTTGGTTACTTT
>DRJN01000306.1 GCA_011052165.1 Gammaproteobacteria bacterium | reverse complement strand
GGGGCAATTTTCTTTTTCATCATATACCTGCTGCTGACCTATGATACGTGGCAAAAAATTCCCCAGCGTGACCATGCCGACCAGATGACCTCATCGGTAATCCGGGGAAAATACCTCATGGACGTCAATGATTGCACAGGTTGTCACACGATAAACGGAGAAGGATCCTACTACGCCCCTGAGCTCGGAAACGTCTACAAACGCAGGGGAGCCGCATTTATTCGCGCATGGATACCGGCACAACCCATCAAGATAGCCGGGCGCAGACAGATGGTTCATTTCGATTTCACCCAGAAGCAACTCACCGACATCATCGCCTATCTGAAATGGTTGTCAAATATCGATAGAAATAATTGGCCACCAAACCTCCAGGGTTAATGACACACATACATATTAATCGTCGCATAAGTATTCACATGTATTTTATCCCCTCACCTCCACCCATAGAGGGAGAGGGGGCCAGGGTGCAAATATTTATTCAATGATTAATACCAGGTTAATTCAGCACAAACACCCCCAACAAATATGAGAGGGAACATGAAATATCAAACACAAAAGGTGGCGAAGCCCTATTTTATTGCCGCACTTGTCCTTTTTCTGGGTCAAATTATTTTTGGTCTCATCGGTGGTCTACAGTATGTCGATGGCACATTTCTATCAACCGTACTACCGTTCAATGTTGTCCATATGAGCCATACCAACCTGCTAATCATCTGGTTGCTGATGGCCTTTATGGGAGCCGCCTATTATATCGTCCCGGAAGAAGCACAAACTGAACTGTACAGTCCAAAGCTCGCCATCATCACTTTTTGGGTATTTCTGATAGCGGCAGTCCTGACGATTGCCGGTTATCTGTTTGTCCCATACGCAGAGCTGGCGCGGGATACAGGAAACGCTCTCCTGCCTACGATGGGCCGAGGTTATCTTGAACAACCACTGCCGACAAAAATAGGTATCGTATTGGTTGCGCTGTCCTTGCTCTTCAATCTCACTATGACCCTCATCAAGGGTAGGAAAACATCACTCAATTATATATTGATAGGTAGTCTTTGGGGGCTTGCACTGCTATTCCTTCCCGCATTCTACTTTCCTACTGACACGGTAAAGGCAAGTTACTCATGGTGGTGGGTTGTCCACGGCTGGGTTGAAGGTGACTGGGAACTGATTCTGGGCGCGTTGCTGGGTTTTATACTTATCAAAATAACCGGGGTCGATCGGGAAATTATTGAAAAATGGCTTTATATCATCATCGCACTTACCCTGATAAGCGGTATGATCGGAATTGGCCATCATTACTATTATATAGGCGCGCCTCCGTACTGGATCTGGTTAGGATCTGTATTTTCCGTCCTGGAACCCCTTCCTTTCCTGCTGCTCATGATTTTTGCCTTCAGAGTATTCGGCCAACGCCGACGGGAACACCCCAATAAGGCCGCCGCGTTGTGGGCAAAAGGAACACCCATCATGGCCTTTCTTGGCGCTGGGGTATGGGGCTTTATGATCACCCTCGCGCCGGTCCAGTACTACGCGCATGGAACGAATTTCACTGCGGCACACGGACATCTCGCATTTTTTGGCGCCTATGCGATGGTTTCCCTGGCGATAATCTCTTATGCCATGCCGCAGTTACGCGGGCGAGAGGCTAATTGCATGAAAGCCCAGCAGTGGGAAATGGCCGGCTTCTGGATAATGGTACTGAGCATGATAGGAATAACACTGGCATTAACGGGTGCCGGTATTGTCACTGTATTTTTGCAGCGAGCAGCTGAAAACCCACTCAGCTTCATGCAAACAAACCATAAGGCTCGAGTCTTCTTCTGGATCAGGGAATATGCCGGTATCGCCTTTTCCATAGGGCTGCTTACCTACCTCGCAAGCTTCTTTATACCCGGAAGCTACGAGTACAGTGAAGAAAGCAAAAAAGCGTTAAACCACTAACCTGAAAAGGCGGGGTTAACACCCCGCCAACCCAGAACCATGCCAAATACGCATTCGGACAGCGCAGTCCAGCAGGTCGTCTTGCAACCCCTTCCAGGCGATTTCGCAATATGGATATTCATATTTGCCGAACTGAGCGTATTCGCAATATTTTTCGCTGCTTATGCAATAACACGTAATACACACCTGGAGCTATTCAACGTGGCCCAGACTCATATCAACAAGACGTACGGATACATCAACACTATTCTGCTTTTAACCAGCAGCTACTGTGTGGCAATAGCAAACAGGTATATAAAAGAAGGAAGAAGCACCGCCTGCACCCGGTTTCTCGCATACGCCATGATGCTCGGCGCAGCATTTCTTGCAGTAAAAATTGCAGAATTCAATAATGATTTTGCAAATGGAATAACACTATCCTCAAACCTGTTTGATATGTTTTACATTTCGCTCACGGTTTTTCATTTTATGCACGTCATCATGGGAATGGTCATACTATCGGTTGTTACCTACAAATCATACAAAGGAAAATATAACGCCACGGAACATACCGGCATAGAGACAGGCAGTGTTTACTGGCACATGGTCGATCTTGTCTGGATTATACTTTTTTCTCTTGTCTATATACTGCACTGACACCCCGACATGCCCGCATTAAAAACAACACACCCTAAGCCATGCACATACGCATGGTTACTTCTGCTTTTCCTGAGCACAGCATCCTATCTATTAGGACAGGACAAGACGGGAACGCTGTTTATCACTTCTGTACTCTGCATAACCGTGATAAAAGGACATCTGATAATACGGTATTTCATGGGTATTCGTGGGGTAAAACCACTATGGCACATCATCATGGGTACATATCTTGCGATTATAGGGGCGATCATTGGAATAGCCTATTTATCACAGTAACAAAGGAATCTTTACCATGCCTGTTATGAACATTGAGAAACAAACAAATCCGGACAAAGATATACCCACCTACATAAAAAGCCGCAATGAAACAGAGATATTCAAACTTGCATACATGAATCAGCTTCCAGTCCTTATCAAAGGACCGACGGGGTGTGGCAAAACCCGCTTTGTTGAACACATGGCAGGCATACTGCAACGTCCACTATACACCGTATCATGTCATGATGATCTGTCCGCTTCCGATCTTGTAGGCCGCCACCTCATTGGTCCTGAAGGAACCTATTGGATGGATGGGCCGTTGACACAGGCCGTAAGAAACGGCGGAATATGCTATCTCGATGAGATAGTAGAAGCACGAAAAGACACAACTGTCATCCTTCATTCCCTCTCCGATGACAGGAGAATCCTGCCAATAGACAGAACAGGAGAAACGCTTAAAGCCCCGGCAGAATTTATGCTCGTTGTTTCCTATAATCCAGGATATCAAAATCTATTTAAAGGTCTCAAACCAAGCACGCGTCAACGTTTCATATCATTATCGTTTGGTTTCCCTGAGGCACAACGCGAAATAGATATCATCCTCCATGAATCAAACATAGATACAGAAACGGCTACACGCCTGGTGACATTAGCCAACGCACTGCGATCGACAGCCGACCACGACATCGACGAAGCACCGGGGACGCGACTCCTTGTAGATGCCGCAAAGCTTATCGTATCTGGTTGCGATAGAATTGATGCTTGCCGTTACGCAATCATTGAATGTCTGTCCGATGACACCGACATCAACAATGCCTTCATGCAGGTTGTCTTGGCTGTATTTGGCGACAAATAAACCGCCCCCACATGCCGGACCTTCCGCACACCACTTAACAGGCTAAGGAAAACATAACGATGGAGGAAAAGATAGGCATACTATGGCACCATGTAGTAGGACGTCTCACCGACAAATCATTCAGCGATGCCAAAGTCGAGCTTTCATCGCTATCACACAGTTTAGCCGTTTTTTTCCGCGCTATGGGAGGGAACCATGCCATAAAGGTTCAGGCAGGCGGGAAGGTGAAACATGGCGCCAGGAGAACGTTTGGACAAATTCTTGCTGGCGGTCAACTTAAGACGGAAATGGCCTGGGTAGATGAGGAAGCACTCAGGCTACCGGCATTATTAAACATATACCCTGACGAGCGACTCAATCGTAATCTATATTTATGGCTTACAGCACTTTGCGCCTATAATGTGCAAAAAAATACACATTGGTTCATCAGAAATCAGACTTCCACACTTGAGGTCATTGAACGATTCCCCGGTCTAAGATCACTCTATTTCGAACTCGTTGAAGCCGAAATAGTACGCAGACCACGGTTGTCTCTGCTGGATGGACAGAACGCTAAACAGGAACGGATGATTCGTGATGCGCTACGCCGACCGGGTAGCGTTCTCGTGCTGCCCCCCTCGCAACGACCACCTGCACCTATTCCTCTATGGACTCGACCCGGCACGGCGACAACGCCCAGGCCTCGCCCGCCCGCCAGCGGACAGGACGCCGTAGCAAGGAATCAGGGTGAGCAGCAAACAGATACGCGCAGGCGCAACGCTGAAAATGCGGAGCTGCCTTCAGAGGGGAACCCGATGTTGTTATTTCGTCCCGAGACAATTTTAAGCTTGACGGAATATGCAAAAACCAACCATCAAACCAGTGAGGATGACAGTGACTCATTATGTCAGATCGCCGATGATCTTGACACCATCAGCCTTGCACAAGACAACAAAAACATATCAAAAAGACTTCGCATGGATCTTGACATAGCACATGCCGACAGTGATACCACGCCCCTGGAGAGTGGAAAACTGCTCCCTGAGTGGAACTATAAAATCGGCGCCCTGATACCCGATCAATGCCGTACTATAATGATGCCCGTGCGCATAAAGGAAAACGCACGCTGTACAATCCCCGAGCATTTACAGCCTGTCCTACGCAAACTGAAAAATTCATTCAGTATGTTTTACCCCCATCGCATGCGACTACGATCACAACCACACGGTAACGAAATTGATATTGATGAATATATAAAGATCCATGCCGACGAACACACGCAGGAACCCTACGTTTATATAGATACCAGAAAACGTGAACGTGACATATCCAGCCTGCTTCTTGCGGACATATCCCTTTCTACTGACGCCTGGGCGGGCAGAAATAAATGTGTTATCGACGTTATACGTGAGAGCATGCTTATATTTTCTTCCTCACTATCAGAAAGCAAAGATCCATTTTCACTCTATGGATTCAATTCCACGCATAGAACGGATGTCCGCCTTTATACGATAAAGTCATTCGAGGAGCAATTCACTGACACCATTATACGCCGCATAAATTCGCTCGAACCGGCTGCGTATACCCGCATGGGCGCTGCGATTCGTCATGCCAGTGAAATTTTGACCCACCGGCCTTCTCGCGACCGCTTGCTGCTGCTTCTCACCGACGGGAAACCCAATGACATTGATCATTACGAAGGTCGATACGGGGTGGAAGATACACGCATGTCACTCATAGAGGCCAGAAAAAACGGGATACACGTATTCTGCGTCACCATCGATCAGGAAGCACATGAATATATGCCATACATTTTCGGTAAAAATAATTTTACCGTTATCAGAAATCTGGCAGATCTTCCCGCACGATTGACGCTTCTATATCACCAAATCACACAGCGTTAGCCTGAGGTTGATTGTGACTGCATATATTCTATCATGACACCTTGACTATTTATGGCGTCCGAATAGTATTGATGAAGGTGATAATTTTTTAATGGAGCGTGCTCTCGCAGGCAATGCCACACACATCATGACTAATAACATTCGTGATTTACTCAATGCTGAATTAAAATTTCCAAACTTAAAAATCTAGCGCATTAGCATAAAGTGGTTCAGGTTGAGCTGTTTTCCAGTCGCG
>DRJN01000305.1 GCA_011052165.1 Gammaproteobacteria bacterium | reverse complement strand
CCATGCGGGTCCAGCAGGCGTTCGAACTCGACACTGGTAATGACGTTATCAAAGCGATCATAGCCATAGGGTTGAATCCTGTTGGCATCATAAGGCTGCCAACCGGTCGCCCAGATAATCGCGCCCACGGTAATGGTGCTGGACTCTTCCTGCATGTCCAGCTCAATCGCGCCGTATTTGCAGGCGCCCTCGGCGCTGCTCGCATCCGGCGTGCCGATGATACGCGGGTCCAGGACGTACTGCTGGGGATAGCTCATACGGCTGGGCAGATAAGCACCCTTACGCTTGCCCAGGCCGTAATTCATTTCGTCGTCAAACTCAGCTTCCACCGCATTTTCACAGTCGCCACAGGCAGTGCAATGGCTGTTGACGTAACGTGGCCGGGTTTTCAGCGTAACGGAATAACGACCTTCTTCACCTGAGACTTCGGCCACTTCCGTCATGGTCATCAAGCGAATATTCGGATTCATCTTCAGGCGGCGCTGGTTAATTTCCTGGCCACAGGTGGGGTGACAGAGCTTGGGGAAGTACTTGTAAAGTTTACTTACCCGTCCGCCGACACTCGGATCTTTTTCCACAAGGATGACCTGTTTACCATATTCCGCAGCCTCAAGCGCTGCTGTCATCCCGCTGATTCCCCCGCCTACGACGAGGATTGTTTCATTGGTAGCGATAATATCCGCCATCGACTCTACTCCTCTCAGATGCCGATTATTGAAGTTTAAGGAGATGAACAGATCTGCTATTCCTTCCCCTTCGCCCGCACAGAAATTCTGTCTTAAAGACAGAAGCCTCTGACTATCTGCATAAAAACACTATTTTGCGAATCTCGCCCCGACATGTCCAGTGCAACAAATGCCCTGGCATGACAAAATAATAGCGGAGGGCTACATTGAACTATTAATAGAAGAAACTCAATTCATATTTATCTTGCTCTGTATAAATGGAATTTATTTTTGTCATTAATAACCCTTTTTTGTACTCAAGTTTTCACCCCGTGTTGCTGGCTGTACGGATGGGTTTCTCTCCCGCTTTGTCCCTCGAGCAGGATGGGTAGAGCGGAAGCGTGAAGTCCAGGAGGAAAACCCGACAACATAATATATAAGTATTTTATTATCATCCTAATAATCCTGATTAGCCAACCGGGGAATTTAGCTCGTATAATGCCAGTCCTTCCATTATCCAAAATCCCCGAATAATTCGGGTTATAAAAATTTTAAGGTTCGCACAATGTCTATACAACAAACGGCTACTGTAGCCAGTGACGGTCGGATCGAAATAAAAAATACCACGTGTTATATGTGCGCCTGCCGCTGCGGTATTCGCGTGACTCTGCGTGACGGCGAGATACGCTATATTCAGGGCAACCCCGATCACCCGCTGAATAAAGGCGTGATCTGCGCCAAGGGTGCTTCCGGAATCATGAAACAGTATTCCCCCGCACGCCTGACCAAGCCTCTGCGCCGCAAAGCCGGTGCCGACCGGGGCGATGCGCAGTTTGAAGAAATTTCCTGGGATGAGGTCTTCCAGATCATGAGCGAGCGGCTCGCGCACATCCGCGAGACCGATCCCAAAAAATTCGCGCTGTTTACGGGCCGCGACCAGATGCAGGCACTGACGGGCCTGTTTGCCAAACAATTCGGCACTCCCAATTACGCCGCCCACGGCGGTTTCTGCTCGGTCAACATGGCCACCGGCATGATCTACACCATCGGAGGTTCGTTCTGGGAGTTCGGCGGTCCGGATCTGGAGCGCGCCAAGCTATTCATTATGATCGGCACCGCTGAAGATCATCATTCCAACCCGATGAAGGTCGCCCTGTCCCAGTTCAAGCGCAACGGCGGCCGTTTTATTTCCATCAATCCGGTGCGCACCGGCTACTCGGCCATCGCCGATGAATGGGTGCCGATCAAACCCGGCACCGACAACGCCCTGTTTCTCGCCATCATTCGTGAGCTGATCAGTCAGGGTCTGTACGACCGCGACTTTCTGGTGCAGTACACCAATGCCGCCGAACTGATCAATCTGGATGAAGCCAGTAATGACTTCGGCATGTTCGTACGCATCAAGGAAATGGAAGTCGAGGACGGTTGCTACGATCCCCAGAACAAGCTCTGGTGGGACAGAAATAGTGACACCCCGGTTAACACCCTGACTGAAAATGCCGATCCCTATTTGCTGGGCGAATTCAATCTGGAAGACGGCATGCCAGTCAAACCCTCGTTCCAGTTACTCAAAGAGCGAGTGGAAAAATACACCCCTGAATGGGCCGCCACCATCACCGGCATCCCGAGCGAAACCATCAAGCGCCTGGCCTATGAAATGGGCATTACCGCCCGTGATGAGAAAATCGAATTGCCTATCGCCTGGACCGATGTCTGGGGCAACGAACATGATACTGTCACTGGCAACCCGGTCGCTTTCCATGCTATGCGCGGCCTGGCTGCCCATTCCAACGGCTTCCAGACCATTCGCGCCATGTCGATCCTGATGACCCTGCTCGGCACCATCGATCGTCCCGGCGGCTTCCGCCACAAAGCCCCTTTCCCGCGACCGATTCCGCCCTGCGCCAAGCCGCCGAAAGGCCCGGACGACGTTCAGCCCAATACGCCGCTTAACGGCATGCCGCTGGGCTGGCCAGCCGATCCCAATGATCTATTCGTCGATGATGACGGTCAGCCGGTGCGCATCGACAAGGCCTTTTCCTGGGAGTATCCCCTGTCGGCGCACGGCCTGATGCATAATGTGATCACCAACGCCCATCGCGGCGATCCCTATTCCATCGATACGCTGATGATCTTCATGTCGAACATGGCCTGGAATTCCACCATGAACACCGATGAAGTTCGCCAGATGCTCAACGACAAAAACGAGGATGGCGAATACAAAATCCCGTTTATTATTGTTTCCGATGCTTTCCAGTCAGAAATGGTGGCCTTCGCCGATCTGGTGCTGCCCGATACGACTTATCTTGAACGGCATGACGTCATGTCCATGCTGGATCGCCCCATTTCCGAGTTTGACGGCCCGGCCGATTCGGTGCGTGTGCCTGTGGTGCCGCCCACCGGTCAATGCAAACCTTTCCAGGAAGTCCTGATTGAACTGGGGACACGACTGAAGCTGCCGGCTTTTATCAATAACAAGGGCGAGCGAAAATACCGCGACTACCCGGATTTTATCACCCACTTTGAAACCGAACCCGGTTCCGGCATCGGCTTCCTCGCGGGCTGGCGCGGCAAGGGCGGGGAAAAATTCATGATGGGGGAGCCCAATCCCAACCAGTGGGAAATGTATGAAAAAAACAACTGCGTGTTTCATTATGAGTTACCCAAGTCCTACCAATACATGCGTAACTGGAACCGTGGTTACTTGAAATGGGCGCAGGCACATCGTCTGACCCGTTATGAAGAACCGATCAATATTCACATTTATTCGGAAGTGCTCCAAAAATTTCGCCTTGCCGCACAGGGCAAGCGCGCAGGTAAACAACCGCCGGAACATTTGAAAAAACGTATCGAGACACACTTTGATCCACTGCCGTTTTATTCCGAAACCCTGGAAGGCCAGCTCACGGACACGCATAAATACCCGCTCAATGCACTGACCCAGCGGCCGATGGCCATGTACCATTCATGGGATTCACAGAACGCCTGGCTGCGCCAGATTCATACCTATAATTTTCTTTACCTGCATCCCTCCCTGGGACAGAAACACGGCTTTGGCGATGGCGACTGGATCTGGGTGGAATCCATGCACGGCAAGGTGCGCTGCATGTGTCGCTTTAGTCAGGCAGTCGAACCCGGCACCGTCTGGACCTGGAATTCAATAGGCAAGGCCAGCGGCGCCTGGGGGCTGGACAAGGATGCCAATGAATCACAACAGGGCTTTTTGCTCAACCATCTGATTGCAGAAGAACTGCCTGCTAATGAAGACGGCGATCATCTCTCAAATTCTGATCCTGTCTCCGGGCAGGCCGGCTGGTATGACGTGCGCGTGCGCGTCTACAAGGCTGATGATAATGAAGAGAAAGTTAGCTGGCCACAGTTCAGGGCCATGCCCGCCCTGCCCGGCACCGGCATTCGACGAAAATGGCAGGCCTACTTTGCAGGTAAATTTAAAAAATAGGAAACCTCTACTTTT
>DRJN01000304.1 GCA_011052165.1 Gammaproteobacteria bacterium | reverse complement strand
CGAGAATTCCTATGATGAACTCTATCTATTTCGCACAGATAACCTGAAGTTCGTTCTTGTCTCAAAAGGTGCGTTGAATAATCTGGGTTATACCACTGAGGAATTGATCAACCTGACCCCCGTTGATATTAAGCCGCTACTGAATGAACAACAGTTTGAAGTTCTGATTAGGCGGTTGCGCAGGGGTGAGCAGGAACTACTGGTGTTTGAGACGGTGCATCAGCGTAAGGATGGCAGCCTCTATGATGTAGAAATACGCTTGCAGCTTGCGGCGGAAGAATCCCCGCCCGTATTCATTGCGATCATTCTGGATATCACGGCGCGTAAGCAGGCTGAGATGGCGTTACGAGAAAGCGAACAGCGTTATCATGTGCTGGCCAAAGTGGTACCGGTGGGGATCTTTCGCACTGATATGGAAGGTTACTGTATTTATGTCAACGAGTGCTGGCAGGACCTGGCGGGGATGAAATTGACGCAGGCGCTGGGGGATGGCTGGGTGGCGGCGTTGCACGCAGATGATCGGCAGCGGGTGTCGACTGAATGGTATCAGGCGGCGCAGGCACAGCGTGGCTTTCGCATTGAGTGCCGTTTCCGGAAACCGGATGGACGGGTTAGCTGGGTATTGACACAAGCCGAGGCGGAGAGGGATGCAAACGGCCGGATCGTGGGCTATGTCGGTACGGTGACCGACATTAGTGCCCGTAAGCAGGCTGAGGTTAAACTCGCCAACCAGCGGGATATGCTGGAGGATCTGGTGGTTGAGCGTACGGCGGAACTGTCTCGTAGTAACCGGGAACTGGAATCCTTCAGTTATTCCGTTTCGCATGATTTGCGTGCACCACTGCGCACCATCGATGGTTTCAGTCAGGCCTTGCTGGAAGATTATGGCAGTTGCTTCGATGAAGCCGGGCAGGACTATTTGCACCGGGTGCGAGCGGCCAGCCAGCGCATGGGGGATCTGATTGATGCCCTGCTGACGCTATCAAGGGTGAGCCGTTATAGCCTGGAACGGAACCCCATAGATTTTTCGCAGCTGGCACATGCTGTTGTGACCGAGTTACAGGAGAATAATCCTGACAGGGAGGTAGAGATTCAGATTGCCGATGATCTACCGGTCGAAGGTGATGTACGTTTGTTACGCACGCTTCTGGAAAACCTGTTTTCCAATGCCTGGAAATATACCTCGACGGTTGAACATGCGCAGATAGAATTCAACCGTCGTGAAGAAAACGGTGAGACGGTTTATTTTATCCGGGACAATGGCGTGGGTTTTGATATGCGTTATGTGGACAAGCTTTTCGGTGCTTTTCAACGTTTGCATGGGACCGAATTTGAAGGTACAGGGATCGGGCTGGCGACGGTACAGCGTATTATTCATCACCATGGAGGCAGGGTCTGGGCTGAGGGTGAGACAGGCAAAGGTGCAAGCTTTTATTTTACCCTGTAGGGCACGGGTTTTGTGCCCACACTTCTACCGGACTGAGCCTCAAATTTTGTATCTTTCCCCTTGTATTAATCGTTGCATAAGTATTGGCATCATCGCCCCCTCTCCCTCTGGGAGAGGGCTGGGGTGAGGGGATAAAATACATGCCAATACTTATGCAACGATTAATATCTGTGCAACGATTAATATCTGCCTTTAAGATCTATGAGCAAAAAAAATCGAACAAAATCCAGCGGCAAATGGTTACAGGAACATTTTGATGATGCGTATGTCAAACGGGCGCACCAGGAAGGTTATCGTTCGCGGGCGGTGTACAAGTTGCTGGAGATTGACGAGAAGGACAAATTGCTTCGGCCTGGCATGATCGTGGTCGATCTGGGTGCGGCGCCCGGCAGTTGGTCGCAAGTGGCGGTGAAAAAGGTTGGCCACAGGGGACGCGTGGTGGCGCTGGATATTCTGCCTATGGACAGTATTGCGGGTGTGGAGTTTGTCGAGGGAGATTTCCGTAAACCCGGGGTGTATGACCGGCTGCTGGACGTGCTGGGTGATGAGCCGGTTGACCTTGTAATTTCCGATATGGCGCCCAATATCAGTGGCATAAAGGCCGTAGATCAGCCTGGGGCGATGTATTTGGCCGAACTGGCGTTGGAGATGGCGGAAAAGATTCTCAAGGAAGGTGGGGATTTGTTCGTTAAAGTATTTACCGGCGAGGGACTGGATGAGTATAAAAAGGTGATGCGCCTGGCCTTTGACAAAATTATCGTGCGCAAGCCCGGCGCATCCCGCCCCCGTTCTTGCGAGGTCTACTTATTGGCCCGGGGTCATAGAAGTCGGGCATAATGTGTAGTAACGTAAGTATTGAGAAAATTGCCCGGAAAAGCCGGGAAACAGAGGAATTAAATTGAACGACCTGACCAAGAATATTCTGCTGTGGGTGATTGTTGCAATCATTCTCATGTCCGTTTTCAATAATCTGACGCCAACCAAGTCTAATAACAAAATCGTCTATTCTGATTTCCTGCAGGATGTGAAGCAGAATCAGGTGCGTGAAGTGCTGATGATGGGCCGTAATATCACCGGGGTGATGCAGAATGGCACCCACTTTAGCACCTATAGCCCGGAAACCAGCAATACGGCCCTGATTGGCGACCTCATAGAGAATAGCGTAAAAATCAATGCCAAGCCGATGGAACAGTCCATCTGGACCCAGATTTTCATTTCCTGGTTCCCCTTCCTGCTGATTATCGGCCTGTGGGTTTTCTTTATGCGTCAGATGCAAGGGGGCGGCGGCGGTCGGGGTGCCCTCTCTTTCGGCAAAAGCAAGGCGCGCCTGCTGGGTGAAGATCAGATCAAGATCACCTTCAATGACGTGGCCGGGGTGGATGAAGCCAAGGAAGAAGTCTCCGAATTGGTGGAATTTCTGCGCGATCCGGGCAAATTCCAGAAGCTGGGCGGCAAAATCCCAAGTGGCGTACTGATGGTGGGAGCACCCGGTACGGGTAAAACATTGTTGGCCAAGGCGATTGCCGGTGAGGCCAAGGTGCCCTTTTTTACTATTTCCGGATCCGATTTTGTGGAAATGTTCGTGGGTGTGGGGGCCTCGCGGGTACGCGATATGTTCGAACAGGCCAAGAAGCATGCGCCCTGTATTATTTTCATCGACGAAATCGATGCCGTGGGCCGCCACCGTGGTGCGGGTCTGGGTGGCGGTCATGACGAGCGCGAACAGACGCTCAACCAGTTGCTGGTGGAAATGGACGGTTTTGAAGGTAACGAAGGCGTCATCGTCATCGCCGCCACCAACCGCCCTGACGTGCTGGATCCCGCGTTGTTGCGCCCCGGTCGTTTTGACCGGCAGGTCGTAGTGCCGCTGCCGGATATGCGCGGTCGTGAGCAGATCCTGAAAGTTCACATGCGTAAAGTACCCATATCAGACAACGTTAATGCCAAGAATATCGCTCGCGGCACCCCCGGTTTTTCCGGCGCGGATCTGGCTAATCTGGTCAATGAGGCGGCCCTGTTTGCGGCGCGGGCCAACAAGCGGTTGGTGGAAATGGACGATTTTGAGAAAGCCAAGGACAAGATCATGATGGGCGCGGAGCGCAAGTCCATGGTCATGAGTGAGGAGGAGAAAAAACTCACGGCCTACCACGAGGCCGGGCATGCGATTGTCGGCCTGAATGTGCCCTCTCATGATCCAGTGTACAAGGTAAGCATCATTCCCCGTGGCCGCGCCCTGGGCATCACGATGTTTCTGCCGCTGGAAGACCGTTACAGCTACAGCAAGGAGCGGCTGGAAAGCCAGATCGCCAGCCTGTTCGGTGGACGCATTGCCGAAGAGCTGATTTTCGGTTCGGATAATGTCACCACGGGCGCCTCCAATGATATTCAGCGCACCACCGAACTCGCCCGCAATATGGTGACCAAGTGGGGCCTGTCGGAAAAACTGGGACCGCTGACCTACAGCGAGGAAGAAGGCGAGGTATTCCTGGGCCATTCCGTGACTCAGCATAAGAATGTGTCCGATGAAACGGCCCACATTATCGATGAGGAAATCAAGAATATCGTCGAACGCAATTATAAACGTTCGCGGCAGATTCTGGAGGACAAACTCGACAGACTGCACGCCATGGCCGATGCGCTGATCAAGTTCGAAACTATCGACAAGGATCAGATTGACGACATTATGAATGGCCGGACGCCACGCAATCCGGATGGCTGGGATGATAACGAACCACCTTCCGATGTACAAAACCGACCGGCAGAGAATAAGGATAATAAGGACACCAAGGGAACAATAGGGGGTCCTGCAGGGGAGCATTAAAGAATGGGGCTGGGGTAAAAATTTTTACTCTAACCCCCTTTTTTGTTTAAAAAGACACCCCGGCATCGGGGTGTTTTTTATTGGGATAGAAGCGAAAAATAAAAAAGGAGACTACCGGTGGTGCAAATACCTGAAAAACAACAGCAGATCCTCATAGCGCATGCCGGCCTGATCCACCGGGTAGTCATGGCCTGTGGTAATCGTGCGCAGGTGCCGGATCTCGACAGGGTTCTGCTTCAGGCAGAGCAGAATGACTGGCATGCGCTGGTCAAGGCTATTCGAAGGATCCTCAAGGGTGAACGTAATCTTGCGGCTTTCCAGGAACTGGATGATGAAGATCGGGTTATCCTCGAGTCCATCCTGCAGGGGATTCAGAATCCGGAAACGCTGCCCAGCTTGAATAGCGATTATGATCCCAACGTTGCCGCACCGGGTATCGCTTCAATGGTGCATACGGTGCGCCGGGGCAATGTTGAGGCTTTGCAGTTGATATCCAACATGGCGGTGCAAATGCATCGGGCCGGGGGGGATATGGGGCGGCTGGCCGCTATTATGCGCCCTCTGATTGAAGGCGAGCGGGATCCGGACAAGCTTTGCGAAGGCTTTACGGAATCCGGCCAGAAGTTGGTGCTGGACATACTCGCCGAGTTAACGAGACTTGAGGCCCATTGACATCCACATGAATACGCTGACGAGCTGTCACGGTCGAAGTCTGAATCTTTCCCGTCCCCGGATCATGGGGATACTCAATATGACGCTTGATTCCTTTTCTGATGGCGGCTGGTTTTTTAATCCGGATGACGCACTGTGCCAGGTTAAAAAAATGCTCGCAGAAGGCGCGGATATTATTGATATCGGCGGCGAATCCACCCGGCCCGGCGCCGGGGCCGTGTTAGTTGAGGAAGAGTTGGCTCGGGTGATTCCCCTCGTCGAGCGGGTGCGGGCAGAGAGTGATGTTTTTATTTCTGTGGACACCAGTAAGGCCGCCGTGATGCGTGAAGCCGTGGCCGCCGGGGCGGATATGATCAATGATGTGCGCGCTCTGCGCGAGCATGAGGCGCTGGAAACGGCAGCGGCTTTACAGACGCCCGTTTGTCTCATGCACATGCAGGGTGAGCCGCGCAGCATGCAGCATCGGCCTGAGTATCAGGATGTGGTAGCCGAGGTCAAAGCCTTTCTTGATGCGCGGATTAGTGCCTGTGAAAAGGCCGGGATCGCGCGCGAACAGATGGTCATCGATCCCGGTTTCGGTTTTGGCAAGACCCTGGAGCACAATCTGACACTCTTTCGCCAGTTGCCGGATTTGCAGTCTTCAGGATGCCCGATCCTGGTGGGGGTGTCGCGCAAGTCCATGATTGGCGCTGTATTGAATATCCCGGTGCAGGAGCGTATGCCCGCGAGCGTCGCCCTGGCAGGGTTAGCCGTCTGGCTGGGGGTGGCGATCATTCGCACACATAACGTGCGTGAAACCTTCGATGCGGTTAATATGTGTCATGCGGTAGCGAATGGACATCGTTAATTCGATATAGGTAAACCAACCGCCGCCTCTGGAGGTGAGACTCAAAAAGGCTCTGCCGTTCCGTTGTGCGGAGGAGGTAATGGTTTTTTTGAATTGTTTTTATAGTGGGAGATAATGAGAGTGGGGCAAAGCTAGATTCACATTAGCTATTATTGAAACCCTGGTAGGGTGGGCACGGTTTTTGTGCCCACGCGTTACTTTGTTTTTGTGTATTAAAATGTGAAGCGGAACTTTGAATTTCCCCGCGTGGGCACAAAAACCGTGCCCACCCTACAAACACTGTACCGAATAGATTAGCGAGTGAATAGAGGAACAGGAATGGGTCGAAAATATTTTGGAACGGATGGTATTCGCGGCCGGGTGGGAGAATTTCCGATTACCCCCGAATTTGTGCTTAAACTGGGCTGGGCGGCCGGACGGGTGTTATCCAAACGCGCCGGGGGCAAAATTCTGATCGGTAAGGATACGCGTATTTCGGGTTATATGTTTGAGTCGGCATTAGAAGCCGGACTTTCGGCTGCCGGGGTGGACTGTCATTTGCTGGGTCCCATGCCTACCCCGGGGATCGCCTACCTGACCCGTACCCTGTTTGCTGAGGCGGGCATCGTCATCAGCGCTTCACACAATCCCTACCACGATAATGGTATCAAATTCTTTTCCGCCCAGGGTAACAAGCTGGCGGATGAGGTGGAGCAGGCCATCGAGGCAGAACTGGATAAGGATATGATTTGTAACGAGTCTTCAGCGCTGGGTAAGGCTGCGCGGGTGGAGGATGCGGCGGGTCGCTATATCGAATTCTGCAAGAGCACTTTTTTAAACGGCCACGATCTACGGGGCGTAAAAATTGTGGTGGATAGCGCCAATGGTGCGACTTATCACATTGCCCCCAAGGTATTTGCCGAACTGGGGGCGACGGTGTTTCTTATAGGCGATCAGCCTGATGGCCTGAATATTAATGCCGGTTGCGGTTCTACCCATATGGACCTGTTGCAGGAAAAGGTGCAAGAGTATCAGGCGGACATCGGTATCGCACTGGATGGCGACGGCGACCGGGTGATGATGGTGGATCATAGCGGGCGAATTATCGATGGGGATGAATTGCTCTATGTGGTGGCCATGCACCGCCAGCAGACCGGCACGCTTAATGGCGGTGTGGTCGGCACGCTGATGAGCAATCTGGGTCTCGAACATGCCTTCAGGAAAGAAAATATTGCGTTCAAGCGTGCCGCTGTGGGGGATCGCTATGTCATGGAACACCTGCTCCATGACAACTGGATTCTCGGGGGCGAGTCTTCCGGTCACATCATCTGCCTGGATCGCACCACTACCGGCGACGGCATTGTCTCCGCTTTGCAGGTGCTGGCGGCGATGAAGGAAAGTGAATGCAGCTTGCAGGAACTGTTGCAGGGCATGAATAAATATCCTCAGATACTGCTCAATGTACGGCTGGCTGAAAAAGTGGATGTGCTGGCGTGCGAACTCGTGAAAGAGGCTTTACGAGATGCCGAGAGCGAGCTGGCGGATCGGGGACGGGTGCTACTGCGTCCTTCGGGTACCGAGCCGCTGATCCGGGTGATGGTAGAAGGGCAGGATGCGACCCAGGTGGCATCGGTGGCGCGGCAGTTAGCCGAGGTGGTGGAAAACAGTCTCTAACTATTAATCGTTGCACAAGTATTTGCATCATAGCCTCCTCTCCCTCTGGTCACGTCTTTGCATTGAAATGCTTTGCAGGTACATTTTCCGTTGATTTATCAGGCGTTGGGCGTTAAGCTTCCGCGCTATTTTTGGGCTTCGGCCATACGGGATTGGGGGGAAATAAATGCGCCAGGTACTGATCGCAGGCAATTGGAAAATGAATGGCTCGCGCAGCAGCATTCGTGAATTACTGGATGGTGTCAGGGCAGGAGCCAGCGAAGTCAAATCGGCTGAACTGGCTGTTTGTGCACCCTTTCCCTATCTTGCCGATGTGCAGGAACAGTTAAATGGCAGCACTATAAGCTGGGGCGCACAAAACCTCAGTACTGAGGAAAAAGGGGCTTTTACCGGTGAAGTATCCGCCGCCATGTTGCGGGATTTTGGCTGCAAATATGTCATCGTAGGCCATTCTGAGCGCCGCAACCTGTATGCTGAGGATGATGCCCTGGTGGCGCAGAAATTTGCGGTGGCGCGCAAGGCGGGTTTAAAGCCCATTTTCTGCGTCGGTGAAACTCTGGAAGAGCGTGAATCGAATGTGACGGAAGACGTTGTGGCCCGGCAGATAGATGCGTTGATTGCCCTTGAAGGGGTAGCGGCGCT
>DRJN01000303.1 GCA_011052165.1 Gammaproteobacteria bacterium | reverse complement strand
GTTGAAAGCTGGATCCCCTGATCCTGCGCCCAGGCCAGATAATCGGCCAAGTGTTGCTCCGATGCCGGAGTGAAATTCTTGGTATGGGCAATGGCGACCAGTGGCAATGCCTGCGACTTGTCCCCATATCGGTCTATCCACTGCCGTGTAACATCGATCAGAACCTCCGCTGGCATGATAGAAAAATCCAGCATTACATGCCCCAGCCACCATCCGGGCCGAGATAATTCCCCTCGCAACCACAGGCAAAACCACCATCACCCGATGTACGGCTGGATTTGACTGCTCGCAAATGCCGCCAAGCAGCAATCCTTCCCGTCACAATAGGCACTTCCCATAGCCCGGATGAAGCCTCTCGACAAACATCCCCATCGACATTCCAATACGGTCTCCTCGGAACGCTGCGAAAATCCGACCATTCACCACGTGCCGCATTACGAAAACCGGGGGCAACCGTTGAATCCACCCGGAAGCCCAGTTTCAATAATGCTTGCACCGCAGCCCCGGAAGGCTGAATGCACCAGCCGCCCGCACGGAAAGTTGTCACCCGATAATCCGCAGCATTCACCACCGCTTCCAGCCATTCCTTGCCGGTCCGTAACAGGCGTAAAGTATCCTCAAAGGGCAAGTCCCCCATGCGCCAGCGGTGGTCATCCACATGCCAGGCTCCATCTGATAGCCTTGCTGCTTGTTCCCATTGAGGATGAACATGCAACTGAGTATCGTGCCCCTGCGCCACGGCCAGCGCCAGTTGCCGCCGCACCCCATCCACCGATTCACCCCCCGCCTCCATCGCAATGAACTCAGTCGCTTCGACAATAAAAGTAAGCGGTGCTAAACACTCCTGAACGATGCCCATCATCCGCTCCGCAGGATCGATCACACAGCGGTCAATACATCCCAGCCCATTACCGAATAACTCGTAGTCCACGGTAAGGATTAGATGCACACTCAACCCTTTTCCGTCCATATAGCCGATTCTGTTAACACCGAATCTAAAATATGCATCAACCTCTGCGCTACCTTTTCCGGTACGAAAGATTCACAAGCCGTTTGCTGGTTCAGTATGGCCATGTGAGCGACCTTTCCTCTATCACGCAATAGCCCCGACAAGCGTTCAACCACGTTGTGGCGCTCGTTTATCTCGAACAAAAACCCATTGATTCCGTCCGACACCACATCAGGAATGCCGCCTACAGGCGTGGAAACAATAATCAGCCCATAAAGCATTGCTTCAAGAACCGAGTTGGGCATGCCTTCCCCGTAGGTGGTTGGCAAAAGCAATAGATGCATCCGTGACAATAGCTCCTCTTTAGCACTCGCTTTGACATACCCAACGAGTTTTACATCTGTAATGTGTTTTTTTCTTAGCAGAGTCTTCAGCCGATGTAACTCCGGGCCATCCCCGGCAACCGTCAGTGACACTTGATGATTCAGCATCCTTTTTTTTAGGGCCAGATACATCTCCACGGCTTCATCTATCCCCTTTCCGGGAACCAGTCGCGCCATAAATAAACAACGTATTTCCCGTTCGATCAATGCCGTTCTCTCTTTAATTGCGGCGTTGCTACAGCCATGGCCATTGGCTACTGTAGTCATCTTGAATATTGGAGCATGGACACCCATGTGCATTAGTTTTCGCTCAAAGACATCACCCAAAACGATAAAGGCATCAGCAGTACCGTAGGTTTTCCTGAAAATAAACCATCCTATTCGAGAATTGGTTATTTTATCTTCAAACCCAACATCCCAACCACGAAAAAATACGATTACTTTTTCCCGAAACAGTCTGCACAAACATAACAAGAGCATATCCCGATAATAGGATTTTGGCACCAAACTCGGATTCAAACAGACCAAGTCCGCTTTTCGCATGGCGGCGGTGAAACTCCAGATAATTGGAGGCAGGGAGCATACTTTCTTAAACAAACCGACAGCATTAGGATTATGTATGACACAGTACTCAACAGCAGCGGGCAGGTAAGGTTTGATCGCATCATAATAATTGGCTACGCCACCATCACCGGCAGACCTTGCGATCAGGGTTACATGTTGCATAGCTTTATTTGTTTACACTCATGATGTAGCTGCTGCTTATCGTCAAATCATTTTTATCCATCGTCTTGAATGGCGCTGCCAAATCGCACCGCCTTACTTCCGATTCTCTTTTTACCGTCAGATCGCATATCACCTTGAAGCCATACCTGCGTAGCAAGGCAAGGTGCGTGGAATGTGGTGCCCGGTTGATTAAAAAAAAGGGGCGATTCCCTCGTATTAGTTTCCATTTCCAGTCAGGGCATGTCCAAATGCCGTTCCATTTATTGGATAAATTGTGGCTTTTGAAATCTATACCATGTGACATAACGCCACCCGCCCTTAACCATAGATGCATCGCGGCGTAGGTGCTCTCAAGGTCATCTCCATGTTCGAGCACCGCTTGCGAAAGAATCATGTCCACAGTTCCTGTGGGGATTGCTGCCGAATCACTCCATGCAGGCGAATAGTGAATCCTACTTTCCGCGGATCCGGATCACGGATATTCTTGATTTTTCGGCTTCGTAAGTCGTTGTTATCGCAGCATAAGCTCAAGCTCGCTTGACACCTCACACCGTCGTGCTTCGGAACTTTCTCAGCCCCTCGGTTCCGAAGTACTCC
>DRJN01000302.1 GCA_011052165.1 Gammaproteobacteria bacterium | reverse complement strand
AGCCCTATCCGTTCCTGACGGTCCCGCGAGCTCAGGCTCGCCACCAGATACGCACGTACGATCATCTGTTGGAGGCTTAAGTAAGTGCCATTGGGGTCTAAGGCTATTCAACTGCTTATATCCTTTGCGAGATCCGGATAGACCCAATTGGGGACATTCCCAAATGAACAACATCAATTACATCGAGCGGCAACTCCACAATATGTACCCATCTGATGGACATGCAGGCTCCGACACGGACATACTCAATTTGGTGCGAGATGAGGTGAATCAGCGTTTCGAATACCTCGCCTCCAGAGTAAAAATGCTTGCACGAACCGGATGTAGTGCTGATTCTCTACATGTGATGAAGTCCCCAATCTACCTGTATCTGCTGGCAAGGGTGATTTTTGAGAGGGGCATGGAAGATGATTCCCGGATAAAGGACAGGATATATTGCCTTAACAAGTCGCTTAATGGGTGCTCTATTTATTACAAGATCAAAATGCCGGATGTTTTCTTTCTTAATTATGCGACCGCAGTTGTTTTGGGTGATTGTATATACGGAGAAAACCTTGTGGTCTATCAAGGTGTCACTGTTGGAGGCTATCGGGATAAAGTGCCGATAGTAGGGACCAGTGTTATTTTAATGCCAAATTGTATTGTAACAGGTTCAACGAGACTGGGAAATAATGTTGTCGTATCTGCCGGGGTCGTATGTGTTAATCAGATTATTCCAGATAATACGATTGTTTTCAGTAGTAAAAACCGTGAGTCTGAGATGTCCATGCACCCCCTGAGCAATAGCAATTTATATATAGATTACTTTATAAATTGATCGGGGAAGATGTGAGGAATTGCGGAACGTGTCATGGGCAGTCGCTCCGGGCGTTGCTCAATGACGGTGTTCACGCATCGCTCCCAGTGCGCAAACGATCGAGCATCGACAAGGCTTTTTTTTAGAGCTCCAGGCAATCATTCGCAATCTCCAGCTTGCGTGCGCTTCAGACGACCATTCTCCTGGCGAAGCGGTTCGTACCGACGTTGTTCCGGCGTTCTCGACGCCGCCGGCCCCGGCGCGCTCTTACTCAACCCGTCAACGCTGCGCTCGGCGTACTCCCGCCGCCAAGCGGAGAGTTGGTTGCTGTAGAGCTTCTCTTGCCGCAGCATCGCTCCAAGCTCGCCGTGCTCGCACGCATCGGCCTCTGCGATCATGCGCAGTTTGTACTCGGGCGTAAACTTACGCCGCGTACGTTTCTCAAGGCCCGGTTCCGGCGTCACTTGGCTCTCGGGTAGTCCGGATGCAGACTTTGGCATCTCAATCGATCCTGTATCCATGGCCCTGAAATCGATGTTATCCCAGACCGTGAGTGTATGGCATCAGGTTGACACACAGGGGCTTCTCCTCCTTTCTGTCGACGTCAATCTGCAGGGGGAATGAAGCCCGTGTTTGCGTGTGAATTCAAGTCATTGCGCCAACCTGAAATACTTGGTACATTCGTTGGGAAACCTGGATAGACCATTTTCGTACATTCGGACTTTTTTACGAGGGCATCATATCTTGATTGTTGATAAGATTAATCTTGAATCTGGAGTTTTGGAGTTTACTGATCCTTATATTAGGCTTGGTGTGGGTGCGAAAATTATCAATTCAAGTGTGGTAGATAACCTGACTATTGATGCTTTTTCGTGTGTTAATAGATGCGTCGTGGGCCGTTATTTTGGCCTGGGTTGTTATTCTTATGTGAATAATTCTCAAATTGGCCGATATTGTACATTTGGGGCAAGAGTCTCAATTGGAGCTTTTTCTCACCCCACAAATTGGTTGTCCATCCATGAATTTCAGTACCGAAACACCAAAAATATTTATGGGGACTCTATTCTGGAAGGAAATGTGAATATTGCTCCGAAAAACCCGCTTACCTGTATCGGCTGTGATGTGTGGATTGGAGATAACGCCTGTGTTAAAGCTGGTGTTTCATTGGGGCATGGCGCGGTCGTGGGCCTTGGGGCGGTGGTTGTTAAAGATGTTCCTCCCTATGCGATTGTTGCAGGAAATCCAGCCCGGATTTTGCGCTATCGTTTCAGTAAGGATGTGATTAATGAGCTTCTTGAAATTAGATGGTGGAAGTTGGATATGATGCATCTGAAGGGGATCGTCTTTTCAGATGTTAACAGGGCTATTGTCGGCATTGACCAAATACGACAACAATTTAGCAGCAATCAGGAAGTAGAATGAAAAGATTCATGAAAAGATTCATGAGGGCCATGAGGTTGATGTTTTCAGATCCTCTGCGTTTTATCAGAAAGCTTGGTATCGAATCCCGGGCGCCCTCAAATTGGCTCACTTGTACTTTGCGAAGGTTCTATTGCATGTTTATACCCAACAGGATTACGTTGGCAGAAGGCAATCCGGATCGATTGCTTTTTGTGTACGACACATTTTCAAGCCCGGTCACATTTGATTTTCTGCACTACCTGTATTATGCAGATTGGCTGCGACGGGAAACTGGCAAAACTCATATTGATATATTGATAGTATCCAGATCGGATTTTTCAGCTTCAGCCGTGGAAAGTTACATTGTTGCTGTTGGTGAAGATAACCTTAATTGGAGGCTGACCAATCTGCTTGTTCCTATGTGCAGGCTATTTTCTTCAGTTGGCCGGATACATCTTGTTGAGCAGGAAGAGGCTTTCGAAATAGTCAAAGGGTATAGAAGCGTTCATCCTGAAGGGTACGGTTATGCCAGTCCAAAATCAGCCACAGTCCGATTAGATGTGGCAGGGCTGGATTTTTATCCTGCCCTGACCATTGCTGATACGGCTCAAAAAATTGTCGAAGCCTATTTTTCGAAGGTAGACAATCGGCGAATCGTTACCATCACTTTGCGCAGTTACGATTTTCTTTCAGCCCGTAATTCAGATATAAAGTCCTGGGTTGATTTTGCAGAAGAGCTTGATCCTTTAAAATACCGGGTTGTTTTTATACCCGACGCGTCAATGCATGGCATTGCGACAATTAAACAATTAATTTCATTCGAGGTATTTGATCCTGCCTGCTGGAATATTGAATTGCGTGCGGCGTTATATCAGCGTGCGTGGATGAATATGGGGATCGCCTGTGGTCCTTTAGCAATATCGTGTCTTATGAATAAAGTGCGGACAATAATGATTGACCGATCATTGGATTGTCCTGCGGATTATATCGATAATATTCGTTACATTACAGGGCTTATCGCTGGTGAAAGGCCAAATTTTTACAGTAATTCATGTCATTTCCATTTAGGGAAAGATGACAAGAAAACAATTCTTGAAATATTTAATGAATTTGGTAAATAATAATGATGAACTGGGGTATCCATTTCACTCTCGTTGGCACAAGATGTAGTGGTGACCAGCAGGCCCCATCTCCGAGGCGGTGTGGACTACCCACGAACTCTGCGGGAGTTCGACGAGTGGTTCTCCACCGAAGAAGCGTGTGCAGAGTACCTTCTGCGGCGGCGGTGGCCGGAGGGCTTTCGGTGTCCTGGCTGCGGGTGTGCCAAGGCGTGGCAGACGGGCCGGGGCCTACTTCGGTGCGCCGAATGCCAGCGACAGACGTCGGT
>DRJN01000301.1 GCA_011052165.1 Gammaproteobacteria bacterium | reverse complement strand
CAGGAATAACTGTCATTCCCCTGCAGATCGACCTGAATACCGAAACCGCCAGGCCCACCAAATCCCTGACCAGACAAAGCGGCTGCATAACGGTCATCACCCGCCTCGTCGATCAGGATACCGACGCCATACTGGCCAATGCCCTGCACCATGGATCCGCCCTCGTAACGATCATCACCGGCGATATCCCAGAGCACACCCGCGCCGAGCACACCGACACCCATCCCCATGTTGGACCCCGTGTAGCTGTCGTCCCCGCGAGCATCCAGCCATACGCTGACACCCAATAGTCCGGCACCCGGGCCCGGCGTATCTTTCCAGCGCACGGAATCGTTTCCCTGCAGGTCGATGACCATGGATACCCGGCCCGGTTCGAGCGCTTGCCCGACATCCTCATAGACATCGTCACCGCCCAGATCGATAAGCAGTGCGAAAGGGCCGGTGTGATGATCATTGCCCTCACCGGAAATCCGCACCCGCCCCAATGGCGTGGTCCATTCCAGGGGGTCACCCGGTGCAGCGATCTTCCGTAACGCAGGCAAAGCGCTTTCGCCTGCAGCCAACAACTGCAAAACAGCCGTCGCCAGCTCGGCCTGCTTAACACGCGCACCCACTGCATGGTAGGTCTCCAGCATCAGCAGGCGCGGATCGAGTTTCAACCCCTTGTACGACACAGATCCCGTCAGATGCTTATGTAACGCCGCCAGCTCACCGTCCGTCGGTTGGCCGCCGGCACGCTCCCAGGTGTGTTGCGCCTGATCCAGCGCGGCAAGAATACGACGAAGAATGTTTTCCAGCCGGGCGTCTTTAATTTTTCCCGCAGGTAACCACTCTGCCGCAGATTCAGGATCCGGAAACGTATCGACGGGCATCTGTACCGGAAATACATTTTCAGCTCCCAGCTCTGCCAACAAAACCGCCAGGTAATTGGCCCGCGTGGAGGCAAATGGATCGGCATCCGCAAGTCGTCGGGAAAGTCCGACCATGCCGGTGGGGTGCTGCATCGCTTTATCCACCACCGCCAGTCGCCCTGGCGTGGAGTACGGCCGGCCCAACCTGGGAAGTGACAGGGACTCGGCCGTCAAACCGAGGGTTTGAATCGCCTCTGCAACGGCAGCATCAGCCTGCGCCTGAGGTGTTTCCGGCTGCCGGGTACAGGCGCCAAGACACACCAGGAGGCCAAGGATCACCATCCCGTCACGTATTGCTCGAATCCGAAAAAAAACAGCAGACCCCGAAACAGCTATACACACTGTTGAACCACCTTGATTTATCCTGGCGCCGACATCCACCAACCATCCCCCTTTTGGGCGAAGGTGATTGTACTACGTTTACCGCTGACTTCCATTTTCCAACTTAGCGCCTGCTGAAAAATACGTTATCATATTATCAGTCGCTCGCTATGGGCAGATTACAACGTGGAGCCGTCTGGTGTATACGGATTGTAAAAATATACCGATGCAACTGATCTGAGATCTGACATGTCAAAATATCACGCTATTTCCTGCTATGATAAAAATTTGTGTCTAAAACCAGATGCCACGATATGGTTGATTTTCCTGTTTCTACTAAAAGCATACGTAATCCTGATCCTTTCGATAGTCAATATGAAGGACCGGACTGGGCTAATTGACCTTGTTTACCCCGACAGGCTGACAATGTCGCTGGGTGCGCTGGCTGGAATCCCTGCAGCGTTATTGGTCTATGCATGGGTAAAAAGGAAGCCAGGTGCTCCCCAATATGTAAGAAACATCTGGGGAAAGGGACGTGCTTTCCTGGTGGTTTCTGCACTGCTCAATGCCTGTGTCATATTTGTGCCATTCTGGATGGCCACAGTGCATGCAATACCTGCCGGAAATTGGGTGCAGTTTGGAATAGCGTTGCTGATAGTGATCGTAGTCTATTCATCATCTTATATTCGGGACTGTTTTAATGACTTCCCAGGCGATAAAGTTCCCGCAGAAAAGTAACAGTCTACTTTATTTAGTGGTTATCGGTTGCTGTTTGCACCTGAATGACTGACAGAAACGCCCGCTTGCTCGAGAAACCGGACATGGCCGGCGTGCAACAAGTCGAAACTACTGTTGGCGGTCACGACGCACTTCCCCTGCAGCGTGATTTGCGACCATAGCTGCGTCTTCGCAGTGTTGCCCCGGCTCCAAGGCAAAGCGCCAGCGCTGCAATTACCGTATCCCCGGCACCGGTCACATCGTAGACTTCGCGGGCCAGCGTGGGAATATGGGGCATCGTCCCGTCGCGCTTGATCAGCGACATGCCCTGCTGCGACCACATCACCATCCGCCGACATGCCTGCCAATTGCAATGCTTCTGAACTGTTCGGCGTAAGCAATGTGGCGTTGTGATAGCTGGCATCGCGACCGGGTTTGGGATCGATCAATACGGGGACCCCTTCGCTCTTCGCTACATCGGTTACGGCGTCAACGAGCGAGGGAGTAACAAATCCCTTGGCGTAATCCGAGATAACGACAACTTGTACAGCTCGAATAGTTTCATCGATGGCGCGAATCGCCCGCGCCTCGTCTTTCTGGCTCAAGCAACCGCTATCCTCATAGTCAAAGCGGAGCAACTGCTGATTGCGCGCAATAATCCTCACCTTCTGTGTCGTCGGTTTATTCTCGTCGGCAATGACCTGGCTGACATCTGTACGCTGCGCTGCGAGGAGCTTTGTAAGCCGCTGTCTGCTGGAATCCCCACCCATCACACCAACGAGTACACTCCGACCACCCAGCGCACCTGTATTGGCAGCTGTATTGGCCGAACCACCGAGACTCCAGCTCTCCCTGTGCACATTCACCACCTGAACCGGGGCTTCCGGGCTGATTCTGGCGACCTCTCCCCAGATATACTTGTCCAGCATAAGATCGCCAACGATCAGTACCCAGACACCGGCAAACTGCTTTACGATCAGCTCCAGATCCATACTTATTCCGGGCCCACAAAGGCCACTTCAATACGTTCGGCCAGGAGGTGCAAAAACAGGATATGCACCTCCTGAATGCGTGGGGTATTCGTGGATTGCACATTGGCCTCATTATCTGCCATACCGTGCATACAGCCACCGGTCCGGCCGGTGAGCAGAACCGTGGATATACAATTTTTCTTTGCTATATCAAGGGCCTGAACTATGTTCTCCGAATCACCACTAGTGCTAATAGCAATAAAGAGGTCTCCCTTGCATCCGATGGCTTCCAGCTGTCTGGCAAAGACGCTTTCATAGCCGTAGTCGTTGGCGCACGCGGTCAGAAAAGAGGTATCAGTGGTCAGTGCAATGGCCGGCAGCGCACGCCTGTCCCTGCGATACCGGCCGGTGAGCTCCGCAGCAAAGTGCTGGGTCTGCTGCCGATCCGCCATTACCCGCGATCAGGATCTTGCTACCAGCCTGAAGCGGGCGATACACCGCTGGGCAGCTACGAGAACCGCAGCAGCGACAGCCTCGCGAGATAACCTTATGGTTTCTGCACACTCGTCTATCTCAGAAAGCACGGCCATCCGCACTTTTTCATCCTCCTCTTTCAATACCTGTCCCACCCCTATATCAAGTATTATCAATATCTTAAGATAAAATGGTATATTAACACAGCAGGCAACAGCTTGGCCTGCATGGCTGTTACGCTATAGAAAAAGTTTCGATGGACCAGAGCAACCTAGCATTAGCCAGTGGTGTTAGCGCATACCGAAAAATGCGGTATGATCAAACACAGACGAAATGTTTCCCGCAACAAAAAACAAGCCTGTTCGAGAGTACTGCGGGCGTGTGCAATCGACAATGCGGGCAACGAATCCAGTCCCATTTTAATTTTTCATGAGTATTAAGTATATGTCGGAACAGGACATCACCAAACTGGCCGATGAGGCCCTCGCACTGCTTGAAAAGGGCAATCTGGCCGAGGCCAGAACCCTCTACGATCAAATAGTCCAACTCGATGCCAATAACGCCGATGCCTGGATGATGCGGGGCGCCATCAGCGGCGAACTGGGCGATATCCAGGAGGCGGTATCGTCTCTTCGCCAGGCCCTGACACTGGACCCTGGCCTGGCCGAAGCCCATTACCAGCTCGCCAACATGTTGCGCGCCAGCGGCAATATCCAGGAAGCGGTCACCAGCCTGCAAAAAGCGGTCGAATGCGATCCGGATTATACGGAAGCATGGCTGATGCTGGGCGCCATTAGCGGCATGCTCGGAAATTATGAGGAGGCCGAGAACTGCTGCCGTCGGGCTGTCACCCTGCAGCCGGATTTGACCGATGCGCAAGTTAATCTGGCAAATGCCCTGGCACAACAGGGAAAACCGGAAGAAGCCATCTCGATCTATCAACAGGTAGTGGCGACACAACCTGCCCATGCCATCACTTGGTTCATGCTGGGCCGCGCACAACACCAGGTCGGGGACATGACGGAAGCCGAGTCCTCCTGCCGCCAGGCGCTGGGCCTGCTACCCAACCAGCCTGATGCCTACTTCCTCCTGGGCACCATTCTGGAAGCCCAGGATAATTATGCTGAGGCCATGGATTGCTATCAAAAAACTCTGGAACTGGCACCTGACAATGCCGAAGCACACAGCCAACTTGGCATGCTGATGCACCGTCAGGGAGAACTCGCTGCCGCAAAAGAACATTACCGGCAAGCACTGCACCTTAATCCCCGGCAACCGCTGACCCACTTCAACCTCGGAGTCGTATACCAGGAACTCAACCAATTCACCGAAGCCGAAGCCAGCTACCGTAATGCCGTACAACTCAAACCGGACTATGGGACAGTGCACGCCAATCTCGGTTTCATACTGCGCGCCCAGGGCCGGCTGGAAGAAGCTGTCAGCGCCTACCAACAGGCAGTAGCAACCGAACCGGAAACGGCTGAAATCCATCACGGCCTGGGGCTGACACTGCAAGCACAGGAACGGTTCGACGAAGCCGAACAGCACCAGAAAACCGCTCTTCATCTCAAGCCGGATTACACCGAGGCGCATTGCAGCCTCGCCCAGCTGCTCCAGGTAAAAGGTGAATACGCGGAAGCAGAGGCCAGCTACCGACGCAGCCTTAACGTAAAACCGGATTTTGCCGAGGCCCTTCATGGGCTGGCTGTGGTCCTGAATGCCATGGGCAAACAAGGCGAAGCAGCAACCTGCTGTCAGGAAGCGCTACGCATCAAACCAGACTACGTTGATGCTCTCATCGCCCTGGGTGCGGCACTCATGCCATTACAGCAACCCGACAAGGCGCTGGAACAGTGCAGCCGGGCACTGGAGCTCGAGCCGGATAATATCAATGCAATGGCGCTGTATGCGAATATCGCCGTACATACCGGCGATAAAGAACAGGCCTGCGAGGTACTACGCCCCATTCTGGAAAAAGGAACCGATCATATCGGACCCGAGCATATCAATGCAGTACTTGCCCTTAGCCTGATCAGCAAGGATCTCGGCCGGCAGGACGAAGCCATTCAGCTGATGGAACAAATTCTCCAGAAAGTAACCGCCACCAGCAGCAGGCGCGCTTTGCACTTCAATCTCGGCAAGCTCTATGACGCAACCGGTGAGTACGAAAAGGCGTTCAATCACTATCATCGCGGCAATGCCTCAAAACCGCTCGACTTCGATCCACAACGGCATACACTTGAAGTGGATTCCATGATCCAAACGTACAGTGCCGGTTTCATGATGAGCATGCCCCGCGCCTCAGTCCGTTCCGATCGACCAGTATTCGTCGTTGGCATGCCACGCTCGGGCACCAGCTTGGTGGAACAGATCCTGGCCAGCCACCCGGAAGTATTCGGGGCCGGAGAATTGACTGATATCGTTCAACTGCCGCTGTCACTGCACACCATACTCGGTACCGAGCGGAAGTATCCCCAATGCCTGCCACAATTGACACAGGACAAGATTGACTCGTTCGCGCAACACTACCTTGATAAATTAGTGTCACTGTCCCCGGACGCCAGCCGGGTGATCGACAAAATGCCCGGGAACTTCATGCACCTCGGATTCATTGAGCTACTCTTTCCAGACGCACGTATTATCCACTGCATGCGTGACCCCCTGGACACCTGCCTGTCCTGCTATTTCCAGGACTTCTCCCGTAGCCATCCCTATTCCTACGACATGGCGAATCTCGGCGCCTTTTATAATGGATACCGCAAGATCATGCAGCACTGGCGAAATATCCTGAACATCCCCATGTACGAGATTCAGTACGAGGAACTGGTCGCCAATCAGGAGGCAAAAACCCGCGAACTGGTCGAGTTCTGCGGCCTGGAATGGGAAGAGCGCTGCCTGAGTTTCCACGAAACCAAACGCTTTGTAGGAACCGCAAGTTACGAACAGGTTCGCCAGCCAATGTATAAGAAATCGGCCGGCAGATGGAAAAATTACGAGCATCATATAGATGCCCTCAGGAAATCACTTGGACATCAATAAATATTGCGCTGCTATTCATACTTAAAGAAAGACAGTATGGTTAAAGATACAAAACAAGCATCAGATGTATATAAGACCCTGGAATGCGGATATCAATTTGCTGCAGACGGAATCGGAGCCATTGCCGAATCAGGCCGGTTCCCGGAATTGCTTTCACGATTCGCCAATTATCGGAAATTCCTGCGCAACAGAAATTTGCGCATTAACAGTGACAAACTGGTTAGTCATTTATCTCATGGCACAAATGTCATTTATGCATCGAACCGGGACGAGGCTCTGAAAGAGATACTTTATTGCGCACACATGGCCACTTGTTGCGAAGTCTTCCAGGGATCAAGCGTTCCTTTAGACGGGCTTAACCGAAACACCATGCGCGCCTGTGCGGACAATATACTCCAGCCATTTCAGAAGGCTGATAAGAACACATTACGTCCAATGAGTGATCGCCTGGAAAATGCCGATGCAATAATGGTCATACAGATTCTGAGGCTGATGGGTCTTGTTCGCATTAAGAGCAACAACTGCAAACAGCTGTCATTCGCCGCCGGCAACGGTGTGAGAGAGACTAATGGCCTGCATATACAGCCAGCTATTACCCGCAAAAACAGCACAATAGCCCGCAACGGAAACAAGGGCAATACTATTTTATTTGAGCAGGAAATTGCCAAGGCTGCGAATATTATATTGATAGACAATGACCCTGCCTTTACTAAACATTATGCAACACTCAATAATGATCCAGAGAGCCGCGTAACGGGAATCATCGATGATGTCGCCCAAGCGATGGATGCACTGCCCGGGATCCTTGAAGGTAACGGGAAAGGCCTGCGGAATTTTATCGCGGCACTGAGAATAGACCACCTGATGCTACCCGATGTAGAAGATTTTCTACGGCGCCTGGGCCTGATAATTGAACAGACAGCAGACCTTGTCATCACAATAGGGGCAGGCTACACAACCGATGAGTTCCGCGGCCGTATTACAAAGATGGATGAGATCTTCAACTCATTGAAAGAAAAAAACCTCAATCCTGTACGAATAATATTACATGGGGACGGAACTTTTGAGGAACAACGAAATAATCCTGGCTTTGGGCAGTTATCAATCTCAACTTATGAGATTATTTATTGCAAGCTGGATCGGCGCAAATTAAAACAAGAATCCATCGCCTGAGTAGATAGCGGAAAGAGTATATGATGGGCCAATCAGCAGCACTGGACAACGAGCAGCTATTTTTTTGTTTCGGCCCCCCTAAATCCGGAACAACGTTTCTCCAGCGCACCCTGAATCTTCATCCTGAAATATCCTGTCCTTCCGAACATCAATTTAATCTTATTGTTAATGGGCTGGAAGAACTTGTTCAGAGCTATCAGAATACCTTACAGGTCATAGACCGGAGAACCGGTGGCCAGGGGGTTGCGCCCATGCAAAAACCCGCCTTTACAAGTATTTTCCGATTTTATGTTGAATCAATGATAAAGGAAGCCGCAAAAAATGGAGAGCCTATAATAGGCGCCAACGATAATGCCATACGAAAGAATCTTGATCTGTATGACGAGATTTTCAATCATCCCAGGATGATATATATCTTCAGGTATCCTGCGGATATGGCTATCTCGGCATGGCATCATAACCTCAGGTTGGCCAGGGAAGAGAATGACCCTGCCCATGAACAATATATGGCGCAGTATGGAGACTTCGATGGATGGGTCAGACAATACGCGCGATGGTTTATGCGGGACGTAAACGCATATCGTGCTTTTAGCAAGAACCACAGCAATATTATTCTGGTTCGATATGAAGATCTGGTGTCCGCCAAACGTAAAACACTGCGGGAAATATTCGATTTTCTTGGCGCGGATAAAAGCGATGATATATTGGAATCAATAGAGCATAAAAGCAGCCTTTCTTACATGCGCAAACAATCGTCCAATCCCGCATTTTTTCGCTCCGCATCAATTGATATGGGCGCCGGGGAGCTTTCAGAGCAATTGCGGCGTGATGTTACTGAAATTGCCGGCGATGCCTTGAAGTTTCTTGATTACGGGACGAAGTCATAGCTGATGATATTTTTTTCAGTAAAAAGAAAAATTACTGTAAGATTTCAGTCACGGACAATGACGTTCCAGCCTCCACCTGCCCATGGGAATTCCTCATTTGACTACCCTGCCCGCATTTACTGCTGCACTACGGCAGACCTGATTGGAATAGGAAGAATATTTGAGTCCATGTCTCGCAAGGACGATCTGCAGCTCATTCCGGAAGCTGCAATCAAATCACGCGATGACTTCCCGGTACAATTGGGCGTACAAAACGACGGCGAATGGGAGAGGAGTCAATATTATTCCGGTTTAACAAAAACAATCAGCGAAGATGTTCTTGAGATAAAAAAAGTTGATCTGAATAAACAGATATCAAACCTAAAAAACAAAACCAATCCTCGCATTGCTGTTCTTAACGGTTTTGGTTCAGGCATAGGTGATACGCTCGTTGGCATAACCGCGTTTTCCAGCGCATACAAACTACTCAGAAAATCTGTCAGGCCGGGAATCGAGATAATCTATTCGCCAGAGCAACACACGAAACTTACCTCAATTTTTCAACATACAACACTTATTGATCAATTTCATATTGCGCCTGTTACACTCAAAAAGTTACTCGAGTATGACGCCATTTTTGATACCGGGGGCATGGCTCATCGACCGGACTTTTACAACATGCCAGTGGTCGATTTCCTGTTGACACTCTTCGGCCTGAACCCTGACCTTGTGCAAAATAAAAATAAAAGAAATAGTCTGATGCAATTCCGGTCGGACGACAATCTAAAAATACGCATTCGGGAAATCAGGGCCGACAACCCCGGAAAAAAAATAATCCTGCTCCACCCTAAAACATCGTCAATATTCAAGGATATACCCGATAAATATGTAATAAAAATTCTCCGCAAACTTCAAGCTAGCGGCAAATATATTATTGTGATGGATGAGACTATCCCGTCGACTGCCGGTTTACCTGTTATTGATCTTTCAAGACAAGCGAAATCATTTGCCGGTTTATATAGTGTTATCAGCCAGGTGGACGGGATATTAACAGCTGACACATGCATTTATCACATCGCAGACTGTTTCAGTATACCCACGATAGCCTGGTTTACGATGTATGATCCCGATGTCTGGGCCAGGTATTACCCGACTGTTACAGGAATTTTGCTGAGCAAAGAAAAAGGCTCTGGCTTTTTAAATCAAAAACCCAAAAATACAGAGACCAACCTGGGAAAACTTGCAAAACTATGGGGAGAAACCGATATTGACCAGTCATTGCGTTTACTGGAAAATCTTATGCTGAATAAGAGTGCTTGCGATGCTTCGGCACGCAACCATTCAACTGTATCATGATAGCAGTTGCATCCTGGATAACCGATAAATCCTGCATGTTGTTAGTGAAATGAAAGAAATCCTCATCCCTGTCTCACCCGGCGAATTGCTGGACAGAATAACCATATTACAGATAAAATCACAACGCATAAGTGATAAAGATAAGCTAGTCAATGTACTCAAGGAGCTGGATATTCTGAATGAAATCTGGTCTAAAATTGTTTCTGACGACCCCACCATCGAACAGATGACAAAAGAACTCATCACAATTAACAAGTCACTCTGGGATATAGAAAATAATATCAGAGACGAAGAAAAACACCGGAATTTTGGCGAACGATTTATAGAGCTGGCGCGTAGCGTTTACATAACCAACGACAAGCGGGCGGATATGAAAAAGAAAGTCAATATTTACCTGGGCTCAATAATTATTGAAGAAAAATCATATCAGGACTATAGCTAGAGCGCTGCCCATTGAAGTGGCAAGAATATGAAGAAGCCTATAAGTGAATGGCACTTAAATAAGCAATAGGGGTTAGGAATTTATGGGCTAACCCCGGGAAAATAAAGGAGAAGGCTGGCAGGAATTGGTAAAATGTTTG
>DRJN01000300.1 GCA_011052165.1 Gammaproteobacteria bacterium | reverse complement strand
GACTGTCCGGCGCAGGCATGGCCGCTGCTACCGCAGTCATTCATTCCGGCCTTGGCGATGCCGTAACATTTTTCCATACCGGGTTTGGCTTTGGCGGCGAAGGCTGTCGTTGCGCCTGTCATAAGACCGAGAGCAATTATGCCGCTTAGCAGGGGTTTCATGTTTTTCATTATGTTCTCCATTATGGGTTGACTGTTTGCCAGAGTCCGCACAGCATTGAATAACGGACTGTGCTGATATAACTAGACTTGATCCTACTTGTCAATCTTTCAGGTCTCAAAAATTTATTTATCTGGACACGGCTGACAGGCTTTTCTACCCCACATTTTTTATGACGTTACATAATTTTAAGGGATGTCTTTTATTTGCCTGGAAGAAGCGAGCGGATCCCTGGCTCTTAAACGTTATCTACACTCAAAATATGATATTTGAAGCGCGGGTAAATGCCTGTTCGGCTGATGGGTATCGTCACGGATTCTGGCTTTGCCGCAATCAGGCGCAGATCGATGATCGGGTGTATGTGCAGGAGCCGCTTGAAACCATTGAGGCACGCATCAGTCAGGCTTTGATAAGCACGGCGGGAGTAGTTAGCTGAATGGTTCTGGCGCTGTATTTTTGTTACTGCCGATGCCTCTCGATGTCCCAATTTTTCTCTTCCAGTGTTCAGTTTTGCGGGGAGAGGAGTTCTATGATTTCCGCTGATTTGGCTATGCTGTCCTGATAGCCCAGTTCGATCAGCGCCCGGCAATAGCCTTTTTCAAACAGCAGATAACTGGCCAGACTGGAACTGTTGCGGCTGTAGGCGCCTATGCTTTTCAGTAGAAAACGCAGGCTGGTGGGTAGTTCATGCAGGTATTCCAATGCAAGCTCGCCCAGATTGCGGCTGGGCGATATCACCAGCACATCCACCTTGCGCAGTTCAATCCCGTGCTGAATACGTTGTTCCTCCGGGATAATTTCAATAGTTTTATTAATACGCTGGAGACGCTCAATGTCAGCCGAGAGGCTGTCAAGGAAAATGCTGTCCAGCGCATGGCCGGCAATCTGGGCGAGACTGGGTTCCTGCAGGTGGCGGCGGCGGGGGATGCCAGGCAGGACTTCCTGGCGATTGCCAATGATCAATATTTTGTCTGCACCCAGATGCAGGGCCGGGCTGATAGGGGCGATCTGACGCATTGAACCATCACCAAAAAATTCCCGGTTAAGGCGCACGGGCGCGAAAATAAAGGGGATAGCCGAGGAGGCCATCAGGTGGGTAACGGTAATTTTGGCACGTGAGCCAATGCGTCGCGAACGGGCCCAGGGTTGCAGAGAGGCATCCGCATGAAAAAAAGAGACCGACTGCTGGCTGCTGTAGCCTGAGGCCGTGATGGAGAGGGCATGGAGATAACCCTGGTCGATAGAATACTGGATGTCCTCGCTATGAATATACTCTTTTAGCAGTTTTTCCAATGGACTTCGGTCGAACAGAGAGAGGGAGCCCCGGCGCTTATTCATGCCGGCGGAAAACATGGCCAGAAACCAGTTAGTGCTGGTTTTTAACAAGCTCCAGCTGTCCGTTTTGAAAACATGCCGGGCATGGAAGTTTGACCAGATATCGTGAATGCGCTGGACTGATTTATTGAAGTTATAGGCATGGGTAGCCAACGCGGCCGCGTTGATTGCCCCCGCCGACGTGCCGCAGACAATATCGAAGGGATTATGGACGTCATCAGGCAGCATTTCCGCGATAGCCTTGAGTACTCCTACCTGATAGGCCGCGCGCGCGCCTCCACCGGACATAATGATACTGGTTTTTCGTTTTTGTTTATTCATATGATCTAAAGCATGGCTCTCTTGGGCTTAAGGCAAGTATAGTCTAGGAACCGTTGCATTTTTCGGACCGTCTGTTTGTTTATTCGTCTGCCATAGTGCAATATAGTTGGAGCGCGACGCTGTCTTAGTTATGTTGCAACTTTATATAATCCATAGCCGGGAGTTATTTCTTGTCTGACAACATTGCCGCGATCGATCTGGGTTCCAACAGTTTTCACCTGCTGGTTGCCCGGCCCATGGATAAAAGCATACAGATGATCGATCAGGACAAGGAAATGGTCCGCCTGGCTGCGGGGCTGCAGGCGGACAAAAGCATTGACAGTGAAACAAGAGGGCGGGCACTGGAATGCCTGTCCCGCTTTGGGCAGCGCATACGCCATATCAGCCCGGATGCCATTCGCATTGTCGGTACCAATACTCTGCGCGCCGCGCGCAAAAACAAAAAATTCATCAAACAGGCGCAACTGCTGTTAGGACATGAGATTGAAATCATCTCCGGCATTGAAGAAGCACGCCTTATCTACCTGGGGGTGGCGCATAGCATTGCCAGTGACAATGGTCGCCGTATGGTGGTGGACATCGGTGGCGGGAGTACCGAGATCATTGTCGGCGAACGCTTCGAACCCCTGCGCATGGAAAGCCTGTATATAGGCTGCGTAAGTATAACCCGGCGTTATTTTCCTGATGGAAATGTCAGCGCCAGACAGGTTGGCCGGGCGCGGCTTGCAGCCCTGCGGGAACTGGAACCGCATATTAAGCTGTTTCAGAAACTGGGATGGACTGACAGTATTGGCGCCTCCGGTACAGTACGGGCAGTGGAATCGGTGGCGCGCGCCAATGGCTGGGCCAATGGCGATATTACTGCGGCGGCACTAACGAATATTATTCAGAGTTATGTCCATGCAGGCAGTCTGGATGCCGTCGATCTTGCGGGGTTGAAAGTGGAACGCTCGCCGGTCTTCCTGGGAGGCGTGATTATTCTCGCCGCTGTTATTGAAGCTTTTGATATTCAATCGATGATGGTGTCCAGCGGCGCCCTGCGGGAAGGTTTGCTCTATGATCTGATCGGTCGTAGCCAGGAAAAGAGCACCCGCCAGCAGGCGGTGACTGATTTACTGAGACGTTGCCGACTGGACAAGGCACATGCCAGGCGGGTCGAAAAAACCGCCACAGCGTTGTGGGCGCAGGTAGCGGCAGACAATGCGTTGAGCGGCAGTGACTGCCAAAAAATGCTGGGCTGGGCGGCCCGCTTGCACGAACTGGGATTGAGCATTGCCCACAGCCAGCACCACAAACACGCAGGTTATTTTCTTCGCCATGCCGATCTCTCTGGTTTTTCCTGGCAGGAGCAGCAGGTACTGGCGGCCATTGTACAGGCTCACCGGCGTAGTTTTCCGTATGATCTGTTTGCCGGCCTGCCCAGGGTCTGGCGGGAAAAAGCGATGCAATTGGCCTTGCTCTTGCGTCTGGCGGTGATTCTGCACCGCAGTCGCAGCACCGCAGGCGTGTCCGTGCCGGACTGTCAGTTGACAGAAAAAACCCTCTGCCTGACCTTTTCACGCAAATGGTTGCAACAGCATCCCCTAAGCCTGGCAGATTTTGAAGAAGAAGCACGGCTACTGGCCAAGCGGGATATCGAGTTTACATTTAAATAATGCATCAATGATTGTTTCGTAGCGGATCGGTGGTGCTGTAAACGCCAAAGCGAAATGGCCTATGTCCCCCACAAATGTTGCTGACAAGCCTGTTAAACTCTAAGTATTCTGTAACTATTCAGGTAAGCGATCATTCTAAATAGCTGTTCCAAATACCAGATCACAGTGTATATTCCACGTTCGTGATGATTTAATTCAATTTGGGTAAACCACTGCCTCTGGCGGTGAGACTCGAAAAGGCTCTGCCGTTCCGTCGTGCAGAGAAGGGAATAGTTTTTTGAGGCGG
>DRJN01000299.1 GCA_011052165.1 Gammaproteobacteria bacterium | reverse complement strand
TGGGAGAGGGTGGGGGTGAGGGGATAAAATACATGCAAATACTGATGCAACGATTAATATACATAGTGTGGATAACAAATAACCAGGGAATCATATCGGTGTCAAATGAACTGTTCAAAGTTCCAAAAAACAAGCGACAGGCCCGGCTGTGGGTACACCCCGATGGCCAGGTCATTGGCTCCGTTTTTGTTCTCGCGCAAAGCGTTCTCCATGCGGGAGAAGAAGAACCCATCGAGGCGCTGAATGGCGACGCCCCTTTTATTGTCATCCGTCTCGAAAATCCTGAACAACTGCGTTTTTACAACCGCAATTCCGTCCTTCGCCTTGAATACACGGAAGCTGTCACTACCGCAACATCGGCAGCCGTCATGGATTGCCGGGTTCAGATGATGGATGGCGCCATCATCAAAGGTAAAATACAGGAAGCCCTGCCGCAGAATAAAAGCCGCCTGTTTGACTATCTCAATCGCATAGAGGAACGTTTCATCAAACTTTATACAGACGAAAAGGAGATATGTCTGATAAACAAGTCCTATATAAACTATGTCATTAATGAGGAATAACAACCCGCCCGGTAAATTGCACAAGTAATCTCATTCACGTAGAAAGTCTGGATACAGGATAGTTCATGGCGCTGCTCGATTCATTCAAGGCCAACAAGGCCATTTCCGTTGTACTGGCACACAATCAGGTCAGTGCGAGTGAATTAAAAAATGCGGTCGTCAAAATCAAGAGCATCGGCGAATCCACCATTCCCAAATTGATTTCGGCCATTGCCGATTCGTCCAATAACAAACCTCTCGAAAATCTGCTGCTTAATTTCATCGACAATCAGACCTTACCCTATTACATAGACGCCCTGGCTGACGAAGACAAAACCATCGTCACCCATGTTATGCATCTGCTCAGCAAGTCACAGAAATATGATCCCAATCGCCTGA
Organism: Gammaproteobacteria bacterium; assembly: GCA_011052165.1. Classification (GTDB taxonomy): domain Bacteria; phylum Pseudomonadota; class Gammaproteobacteria; order UBA6429; family Thiohalophilaceae; genus JAADGZ01. The sequence goes on along the minus strand of DRJN01000299.1, from coordinate 5,264 downwards.
TACAATTGTTTGAAGATCCGGAAATACACAAGAACGTGCTGGTGCAGATTCTCAACAGTCACAAAGAATCACTCAACAGCGATAAACTTTTTCAGGCCCTGGAGAAAGTTGACAAAAATATCAGGATTCTGATCTTCAAGGTACTGGAAGGCATTGTGCAGGAAACCATGGTTCCAAAATTGCTGGCTTATGCCGACAGCAAGGATCCCAACACCCGCCTGCATATCGCCCGACTGCTTGCGAAATTCAGCATCGAACAGGTCAGGGACAAACTCCTTCAGCTATTGAAAGACAAACACAACGAAATACGCCTGGCGGCACTGGACGGCCTGGGAAAAATGAAAATTCCGGTGTCAGCCCGGGAAATCTGTCCCGCACTGAAAGATCCCAACCTGACTGTCCAGACCAGGGCCATCGAAACACTGGTAAAAATAGAAGATCCCGATATCGTCAGGTATCTGGTGGAAATTCTTCAGGACGAGTCTGAATACATACGCCGGGCAGCGGTTGAAGTTCTTAATGAAGTCGCCGATCCCTCCTCTATCAAGGATTTACTCCATGCCATGCGCGATCAGGACTGGTGGGTCAAGGTGCGCGCAGCGGATGCACTGGGTTCCATTGGCGGTCCCAAAGTGGTCGAAGCCGTACTTGAACTACTCAATAATGAAGATGATTTTTTTCGCCGTACGGCAGTGGAAATTCTGAATTCAATCAAGGATGAACGCGCCATCGACTACCTGATAAATGCACTCAACGATAAAGACTGGTGGGTACGCGAACGCGCCGCTGACGCACTGGCCAAGCTGGGCTCAGACCGCGCCATCCCTGCTCTGCTAAAAATGCTGGATGAACAACCTGAATCCGCCAAGATTGCCATCCGGGCATTGACGGATATAGGCAACACCGATGCCATTGCACCCCTGATATCAAAATTGCAGGAAAGTGACCTCTCGTTGAAAAAACATATTATTGAAGCCCTTGGCGAACTGTCCGATCATCAGCATTCGAAAAATATTGAAAGCGCCCTGAATCAGGTCCTGGAGACTGACGACGAAGATATCAGGCAAATTGCATCCGCAACCCTGGATACTATCATCGCTAAAAACCGTTTTATGGCAAACAGAACCTCAGACACAGATTCCAGATCCGCGGTTAACTCGGGCGGAGAAAAAACCGCCATATCCCAGCAGCAACCACTCGCCGGCACGGCCATACAACAAATCGATCCCGCCATGCTAAAACCCGGCATGATTATGAGTGATCGTTATGAAATTATCAAACACATCGGAAAGGGCGCATTCGGATTTGTTATCCTGGTCAAGGATAAAATGGTCAATGAAGAAATCATTCTAAAATTTCTGAATCCACAAATGGCCACCGATGAAAGCGTCATCCAGCGCTTTATCTATGAGCTGCGCTACACGCGTAAAATCACCCACCCCAATGTCATCCGCATCTATGATTTTCTAACTTTTGGTAAATCTTATGCTATTAGCATGGAATATTTTGACAGTCATTCGCTTAGTTATGAGGTCAAAAATAAACTCACGAATGATATAAAACGCAATATCAAAATTATTATTGATATCTGTAACGGCCTCAACATCGCCCACAAGGTTAAGGTTGTACATCGTGATATTAAACCCGCCAACATCCTTGTCGATAAAAATAATATTGTCAAAATCGTTGATTTTGGTCTTGCCGCAGCGGCTTCACAGGGTGACGCACGTATCACAAAAAGCGGCATTCTGGTTGGCACGCCGACCTACATGGCGCCCGAACAGGTACGCGGAAGAAAGATCGACACCCGTACTGACATCTACAGCCTGGGTATCGTCATGTATGAAATGTTCACCGGTCGCCCACCTTTCAAAGAAAAAGATCATATGGCCACACTCTTCAAGCATGTTGAGGGGAATCCCACTCCGGCCAGGGAAATGAATTCCAAAATAGATGAGGAGCTGAATAATATCATTATGCATGCCATTCACGTCGATCCCACACAACGCTATCAACATATCGATGAACTGGCCCGGGATCTAAAAACGTTGTCCGACAAGGATATATACTGATGGCGCGCATTGATGCCTTTCTCAAACTCGGACGCGATCAGGGTGCCTCAGACATCCATGTTGCCGTCGGCAGCCCGCCACTGATCCGCCTGCATGGCGAACTGACTGAAATCAAATTCCGCACACTGGGAGCAGAAGAACTACAGGAACTGCTTTATGAAATAATTCCAGAGGACATGCTGGAGCATTACAAACAGGGCAACGATCTGGATTTCTCCTATGACTCGCCCGATGCAGGACGTTATCGCGTCAATCTGTTCAGAAAGCTCACGGGGCCGGGAGGTGCTTTCAGAGTTATCGCCCCGCGTATCCCGACTATGGAAGAACTCGGTATTCCTGACGTCATTGAAAAAATGCTCCACGCCAACCAGGGTCTGGTTCTGGTGACGGGGGCCACGGGAACGGGCAAATCCACCACCCTTGCCGCTATGATTGACTGGCTCAATGAAAACCGAAAATACAACATCATTACACTGGAAGATCCGGTCGAATACATACACAAAAGCAAACAATCGCTCATTATTCAACGTAGCGTCGGCCCCCATGTGAAAAGTTTTGCCGACGGCCTGCATGCCGCATTACGCGAAGATCCGGATGTCATCCTGGTAGGTGAATTGCGTGATCCCAAAACCATCAGCATGGCCATGACCGCAACCGAAACCGGCCACCTGGTACTCGGCACCCTGCATACCACATCAGCCGTTAAAACTATTGATCGCATTGTCGATGCCATGCCCACTGAACAAAAAGCACTGGCAGAGGCTTTTCTTGCCCAGCATTTGCAAGGCGTGATCAGTCAGAAACTGCTGCGCACCGCCGATGGCCGTTCACGCAAGGCGATTATGGAAATCATGATTAATACTTCCGCTATCGGCAACCTGATACTCAATAAGAAGAATTTTCAGATCCCATCCATTCTTCAAACCGGGCGTGAACAAGGCATGCAATTAATGGATCAGGCATTACTGGAAGCACTGAAAAATAAGGAAATCGATCCGGATGACGCCTATGTTAATGCCGTTGACAAAAAACAGTTTCAACGTTTCGTTACTAATCCAGACCTGCTGCCGCAGGTTAATTTTGTTGTCGGTTGACAGGAAATATCGGCATGAACAGAGTGGATGCTTTTCTTGAACTGGTTGTAAAACAGAAAGGCTCCGATCTGCACCTTGTCGCCGGTAATCCGCCCAGGGTGCGCCTCAATGGTGACACCTACACTGTCAAATACCGCGAACTCAGCAACAGCGAAACAGAAGATTTAATTTATGAAATTATGAGCCAGGCGGACATAACGAAATTTGAACACGAAAGCAATCTCGATTTTGCCTATCAGGTTGACGGACTGGCGCGTTTCCGTGTCAATGCTTTCAAACATATGGACGGTATTGGCGCCGTATTCCGCGTTATTCCCAGCGAAATACAGAGCCTCAATGAGCTGGGGCTGCCACCTGTTATTAAAAACCTTGCCCGTCAGCGCAAAGGCCTGATTCTGGTTACCGGACCTACCGGCTCAGGCAAGTCCACCACCCTGGCCGCTATGATTCACTACATCAATAATGAGCGCAAAGGCCATATCATCACAATTGAAGATCCGGTTGAATTTATTCACCAGAACAAGAACTGCCTGATCAGTCAACGCGAAGTGGGCGATCACACAAAGGGTTTCGCTTGCGCACTGCACTCTGCATTACGTGAAGATCCGGATGTTGTCCTGGTCGGCGAGCTACGGGATCTTGAAACCATCCACCTCGCCTTGACTGCGGCCGAAATGGGCATCCTGGTCATGGCTACCCTGCACACCAGCAGCGCCACTTCCTCTATTGACCGAATTATCAATGTTTTTCCGCCGGGTGAAGAAGCTTATGTGCGCACCATGCTGTCAACCTCACTCTGTGGCGTCATTTCCCAGCAACTACTGCGCACCGCCGATTCCAAAGGTCGTATTGCCGCCATCGAAATCATGGTGAACAATCCTGCTATTGCTAATGTCATACGCGAGGGAAAATCAGAACAACTGGACAACATAGTCCAGAGCGGCGCCATGCAGGGCATGCAGTTAATGGATACCGCCCTCAAGCGATTATTAGACGCCAAACTTGTAAATGGCGATGATGCCTATATGAAAGCACGCAACAAGACGGATTTTGAACGCTACCGGGACAGTGGAAATTTAACCGATGAGCAGGATGAAAATATAATTGAGTAAGGATGTAGAAGCAGAGACTTTTATATCGATAAAAAGGAATAAGGATATGAGCAAACTGATTCTTACACTGGATGGCGCCGTCATTCGAGAATATCCCATCGAAAAAGACAGCCTCAGCATTGGCAGAAAACATGGGAATGATATTCAACTCAATGACCTGACTGTCAGCGGCCGCCACGCACTGATCATTTCAATGGGTAAGCACATTTATGTCGATGACCTGGGCAGCACTAATGGCACGCTTATGAATGGCGCCAGAGTGACCAAAACACTCATCAAACACGGTGATGTTATACAAACAGGCAACTATCAGTTCACCTTCTATGACGACACTGAAACTGAATATGAACCCACCATGTTCATTCAGGCTGAAATTGAAGAGACGCAACTGATTAATATCAAAAACAAAGCGGATTCAACAACAGTCAAAGGCGAACCACTGGCCGGCGTTAAAATCATCAATGGTCCACTGGCCAATAAAACACTGGAATTGAGAAAACCCTTTAACACGATTGGCTTCAATGGCATAAAAACAGCCATGATTTCCCGAGCCACTGATCATTACACCATTTCAGCACTAAAAAGCTACAAACTACGCCGTACAAGTGATGCACCCATGTTAAATGGAAAGGTTATCTCAACCGAATCAATTCGATTAAAGGAAAAAGACATCATCGAGCTTGCCGGAACAAAAATGGAATTTTTTTATTTGCACTAAAAATATAATCCCGGGTTCTAAAGTTAATCGTTTGGAAATGTATATAAAACGGGAAAGGGTATGACAGATGAAGCATGGACGGCACTGGTAGAAAAATAGCATTTAGAGCTCAGTTAGGATCGGTGAAAGAAATATCATGGGAGGGAGGTATCAAGAATGAGGTGAAAGGCCAAGCCAGGGTGCCTAAAATCACATTTGATCCCGATGAGTTCCGTTCGCCCTGAGCCTGTCGAAGGGTGGAAGACGAATAGAGATGAGTTCCGTTCGC
>DRJN01000298.1 GCA_011052165.1 Gammaproteobacteria bacterium | reverse complement strand
CCGGAACCACCATTGGCAGCGTCGTGCTCATCAAGCTGACGTTTGACCGGTTTATCCACCACCCACACGCACTGTCTGTTGCCAGCCTGGTGTGGTTCGGCCTGGGTTTTCTGGTACTCGCACTGATCCATGCCGGTATGCGTATGCTGGAGCGTATTGATGCAGAACAGCTTGGCCAGGGCTATGTGCATCAGGTGCGGATGGTGCTGTATGCCCACCTGAGTTCTCTGCCTCCCCGCAAGCTGCAAATGCGTACCCGAGGCAGCATCATGTTACGTTTTGTCGGGGATCTGACCGCGTTGCGGCAGTGGGTCAGCCTGGGTCTGGCACGGATTATCGTCGCCGGCGTTACGATTAGCGGATCCTTACTGGCCCTGGCCCTGATCAGCTGGCCACTGGCGCTAACTGTCGGGGCAGTCGTAGTACCCGGCACGGCACTTTCTCTGCTTTTAGGAAAGCTCCTGCTACAAGCGGCAAGAGAAGTCCGGCGGCGGCGCGGTTTTCTGGCTGGCAATTTGAATGAGCAAGTCGCTTCCATGGCCGTTGTGCAGGTATCGGGCCAGACACGCTGGGAGCAGAACCGTGTTGAACGACAGAGTGGGCGATTGAAAGCGGCGCTGATACTGCGTGCCTGGGTCATCGGTGGTTTGCGTGCCGTGACCACGGCGACCACGGCGATTGCCAGGGCGGCTGCGCTGATCATGGGCGCCATCCTCGTATCTTTCGATCAGACTACGCCGGGTACCGTAGTCGCAGCCATGAGTATTGTCGGGTTTCTCGTGCCCTCGTTGCGTGATCTGGGCCGGGTTTATGAATATTGGCAAGGCGCACGGGTGTCGATAGAGAAAATTCACCAGTTTCTTGATGGCGCCATACCCGTGGTGGAATCAAAGCGAACGGGCGGTTTGAGGTGCGGAGCCGGACATCTGGTATTCAGCCATGTCAGTGTCTCAGGCTCGCTGACCAACTTCAGTGCGACGGCCGTCCCGGGCAGTGTGATCGCTGTGGTAGGACCCAACGGGGCTGGAAAATCCACCGTGCTTTCACTGGTTGCCCGTCTGGTAGACCCGGAATGTGGAACCGTGCAGCTTGACGGCAAGGATCTCTGCAAGCTGGCCCGTGATTCCCTGCACCGGGTAGTGAGCGTCGCGAGTCCGGACCTTCCCTTGCTGAGCGGGACTATCCGCAAGAACCTGTGCTATCGCTGGCGATCCGCACCGGAAGCTGAACTGGCGCGTGTACGTGCACTCTGCGGTATTGATGAATTGCTTGACGACCTGCCGGACGGTGAGGATACGCGCATCGCAGAAGGTGGCGTCAGTCTGTCTGCAGGTCAGAGGCAACGTATTGTATTGGCGCGCGCCATTCTGGGAAGCCCACTGTTATTATTACTGGATGAGGCAGACACCAATCTTGATCCAGGGGCCCGTGCGGTATTCAATGAAATCCTGACCAGCCATGAAGGTACCGTACTGATGGTAACGCATCAACTGGACAGCGCGCTACGCGCAGATATCCTCTGGTATATGGAAAACGGGAAGTTGATTGCCACCGGCAAACCGGATGAACTGCTGCAGTTTGATTCGCGCGTTGCCGAATTTTTTCGGCTTCACGAGCAGCAGGTTCTGGCATCATGACGTCCTCAATCAGTACATTAACAAAGGCGCTGCCTCCCGAAACCATTGAATTTGGCAAGGTACTTAAGCGGCGTGTCAGCGGTGACTCTGTGCTGAAATACTTCATTTATGTACCGAAAAACCGCAGTACATGTCCTTCCCAGTTCGTCTCGGTACACGGTATTTCACGCAATGCCAGGGAACATGCCGAACGGTTTGCGTCGCTGGCGGAACAGTACGGTGTCGTTCTGGTTGCGCCGATCTTTTCCAGGCGCCACTTTGGCGACTATCAGCGCCTGGGTCGCGAAGGTAGGGGCCGACGTGCTGATCATGCGCTACAGTCGATTACCGAGGAGGTCGAGTACCTTACCGGTGCGAATAGCCGCAAAATCTTCCTGACTGGATTCTCTGGTGGCGGGCAGTTCGCCCACCGTTACACCCTGGCCTACCCGGATCGCGTTCAGCGACTCGCCATTGGTGCGGCGGGTTGGTATTCCTATCCTGATGAATCACGCAGGTTCCCATACGGCATTGCGCCTGCACCAGGGTTAAAGGGAGTTGATTTTGATATGCGCAAGTTTCTCCATGTCCCCACCGCTGTGTTTGTAGGCCAGTGGGACATTATGTATGACCCCGGACTGAACCAGTCCTCAAAGATTTGTCGGCAACAGGGGTTTACACGCCTGGAGCGTGGCAGGCGCTGGGTGGATGCCATGAACCGGGTTGCCATGAAGTACAATATGGATACGTCGTATGAGTTCGCCATCATACCCGGCGTCGGTCATGACTTTAATCGTGCTATGGAAAATGGACAGCTCGGCCGGCATATTTTCAACTACCTGTTTAGTATTCTGACTGACCGGTATCTTCCAGACAGGGCGTGCCCTGCCGGCGATAAACACCGTTTTGGATCAGACTGGAAACCTCCGATCACAGGACTGCCAACCGAATTTTTTCCCTGACAGAGCAGGCGATGTGCGCAAAAATAGTCTAAAACAGGGATTCACACTGACGTTGTTCGCTGTGACCATGACTGCAACCGCAAACCTGTATGCCGCCAATACCGATGCCGGTTCAAAATTTTATCTTCGTGATAAAGAATTCAACCTGAAGGATGCCCTCAGATTTAAATCCACAGAGGGTAATTTCTCCCTGCGTTTGGGGGGGCGGCTGCATGCTGATACGGCAAGATTCATGAGTGACAACAAACATCGGCTCAATACCCGCTCACGGGACTCGAAATTTCGTCGGGCGCGCCTGTTTGTCTCCGGCAAGGCTTTTGCTGACTGGCGTTACCGGGTCGAATATGACTTTGCCTCCAAGCGTAATTTCAGGATCAAGAGTGCATGGGTGGGTTATAAGGGTTTCAAACGGCTTACCCTCCGGGCAGGCAATATGCTGGAACCGTTCAGTCTCGAAAATATGACCAGTTCAAATAACACTACCTTTATGGAGCGCGGACTACCCAAGGCTTTCTCGCCGGGTTACAAGGTAGGCACCACGGTAAATACCTACGGGGACAACTGGAGTGCAGCCGCCGGTTTATTCAATGGCAATATTCGTAACGGTAAAAACGAAGGTTGGGGTACGGTGCTACGCCTGACGGCCGTGCCGGTCAAAAGCAGGCACCGGTTACTTCATGTTGGCGCAGCCGTTGAATACCGTGAACCGAAGACCGTTAACTACGGTACCCGACCGGAAGCGAATCTGGCGCGTAAACTGGTTAAAACCGGGACACTCCATGACGTTGACCATACGGTCACTGTAGGTCTGGAAGCCGCTGTGGTGTATGACTCGTTTTCCTTGCAGGGCGAATATATGCGAGTCAGCGTAGCGCGTAAAAAACGACGCAGCAATCCCGATTTTAGTGGTTGGTATGTCTATGGCAGTTGGTTCCTTACCGGCGAACATCGCCGCTACAACACCAAAAAAGGCGCCTTTAAGTCGATCCGACCCAAGTCATCGTATGGTGCCTGGGAACTTGCCGCACGCTATAGTGCGGTGGATCTCGAAAACAGCGGTATCACCGGCGGCGAAGAAAAGGACATCACGCTGGGCATTAACTGGTACCCGAATCGAAATCTGCGCTTTATGCTGAACTATGTCCGGGTAGATGCCGGCCCCGACAGGAGAGGCCGGAATGAAAGCCCCGATATTATCCAGATGCGCGGCCAACTGGTATTCTGAGACAGCCAATATTCCATAGTATTAATCGTTGCAACAGTATTTGCACCATAGCCCCCTCTCCCTATGGGATTTGGTCATGGATGACCTTATGTTGCGAAGCCCATGGATGGGCGAGAGCGACGAGGGTGG
>DRJN01000297.1 GCA_011052165.1 Gammaproteobacteria bacterium | reverse complement strand
CGCCCGGCAGGTAGTGTATTCTCCCACTCTCTGGCGCATCCAGCCGGACATAATGGTCATAGTCATCTGGCGAATCTGCCAGAAACCGCAGAAACGCCATCAACGCTGCCTGGTGAAAAAAAGCGGGCCTGGATTCGCCAACAGCCTCAAGGGTTATCACCAACATGCGCAATGGCAATAACGTCTGCAACACCATGTCCGGATCCATTTCTGATTTATCCACTGTTATTGTTCCATCAACCATATTTGCACCGAGGTTATTCAATGGGACAATAGTCCTCTTTTGGGTAAGACAACTCAACAACCACAGGGTTATCCGATCCACTGGTACCCCTTCAGTCATACTGACCTCAATTTCTCTAATCCCTGATACTGGTGGCCAAAAGGCGATGAAGTGGATGTCTTAATGCTGCTCAAACGGGTTGATATTTTGTTTATGTTTTCTCGTTCCCATTGCGCAGAGCGTGGGAACCAGAGAATAAATACGTGGCGTATTAATCCTTTTTGTTAGTGGCGGGATGTGTAATATTTATTAAATTGTCATGAAATCTTAACGTCTGTTGCTTATTTTGTTAAAATCATCTTATGATGGATACAGCGTCGGCTAATCGCGGTTGATACTGTCCGAACACAAACTTATAAATTTTATGAAAGGGAATTTTCAATGACCATCAAAACTTATATTTACGCTTTTTTACTGATCTCCCCATCACTATTTCTGATTGCCTGCGGGGGAGGCGGCGGCGGAACTGATAACACTGCACCCACGGCTACTGAACAGAAGGGACAATTTATTGACAGCCTTGTGAGCGGACTGCGTTATGAGACACCGACCACATCAGGAGTGACCGACACGCAGGGACGATTTAGTTACCGAGACGGCGAAACTATCCGCTTCTATGTCGGCGACGTATTTATTGGTAAAGCATCAGGACGGGCCATTATCACACCGATTGAGTTAGTTAATAACGCAAACGATGAAAGTAATGTCCATGTGCAGAATATCCTTATTTTCCTGCAGTCTATCGATGAAGATGGCGATGAATCCAACGGCATCACTATCACCACTAACGCAACGAATGCCGCCACTGGGCAGTCCGCTGATTTTAGCCTTGCCAAGGGTGTTTTTGAAACGAATGCTGCTGTGCAAACTTTGATCAGCACCATCCGCAACAGTAATGGTCAGACACGTCCCATGATCACGCGAGCACAGGCGAAAAACGCTTTTCGAAGTAACCTGCTGAACCTGTTTTCCGGAAAGTATAAAGGAACCTTCACGGGCGATGACACAGGTAGCTGGATTGCAACGGTCGATGCCAACGGCGTAATTACCGGTATCAGTACATCAGACGCCGATGGTGCCGATAAGATATCAGGCACCCTGTCCAGCAGCGGAAAATCGAGTATGAGCGGTACGGCGGGTAGCACCATATTTTCGGGTAACTTCAGCCGTACAGGCAATGTAACAGGAACCTGGGTGGATGATACTAATGCGTCAGGGAGCTTCACTGGCAAACGTATCTCAGCCACATCGGCTGCTGCTAATAATAACACCCGCACCTCATCCAAAGAGAGTGGCAGCAATGCGAGCAATATTACCGTTGCGGGTAACTATTGAGAGTATTATCAATCGTTGCATAAGTATTCGCATGTATTTTATCCCCTCACCCCAACCCTCTCCCAGAGGGAGAGGGGGCTATGATACAAATACTGTTGCAACGATTAAAATAGTAAGACGTAGCCCCGTATCCCAATACGCGGCTGCGTCCTGCTAACATCCGCCTGCTATTTTATGGAGATTGATTCTGTCATTCTCTTTCCAATAAGAAAGCTAATGACGGTTAACAGAATAAGCATTAACCCGTCAGCAGGGCGCGGGTTTCCTCGAACTGTCCGCGGATGGATTCCAGTACCTCAGGAATAATCTCCTCACTCAGGCCAATCGTTTCCCAGGCCAGGGGTTGAATGCGCGGCGCATCCGTCTCCTCAGTATCACCGGTATCCAGTTCCGCCAAAACAGCCAAACTATTGGCAATATGCACAACTGCGGTCTCCTTCTGAAATTCGTCTGCTTTTTCCGGCTCATGGTGCCAGCCAATCGTGGCCACCAGCATGGCTGGCCAATGCCAGTCCCTTGCCAGTTGAGCGCCCAGTTGCGCATGATCAAAACCAATGACTTTACGTTCACTCAGATAAAGGGCCGGCTCACCCGGCTCTTCAATTGAGCGCATCACCACTTCCCGCGCCAGCTCCGGTAAACGGCTGTACATCAGCAACTGACCAATATCATGAAGCTGGCCCGCCACGAACAGAGCGTCCGGCTGTAAGCCTTTAATATCATCCGCCAGTGTTTTTGCCGCCAGCCCACAATATAAACTGTGCAGCCAGAAATCATCCATACTGATGAGATCATTGGGGATACCGTCAAAAACCTTCAATGAGGTAGTCGCAAGAACAAGATAACGCAGGCGTTTAGTGCCGATAATATTAACCGCACGAACAACCGTATCCACTTCCTTGCTCAGGCCATACACCGGACTGTTGGCCATGCGCAATAGCTGCGCCGTGAGACCGGGATCCTGGCTAATGACTTCCGCGATTTGTGTTCCCGTGCATTCAGGATCATCAAGCAATTGATTGACCCGCAGAAACACCTCCGGGAAAGAAACGATTTTTTCAACACTGCTGACAAGTTCGGACAGGCTCTCAGACATTGTTCACCTTGCTATCATTGATTTGGTTTATACTAATCTATATATTAATCGTTGCATCAGTATTTGCACCATAGCCCCCTCTCCCTCTGGGAGAGGGTTGGGGTGAGGGAATAAAATACATGCAAATATTGATGCAACGATTAATACTACTCAAAGTATAACCAGAGAAGCCCAAGAGTCCATGTCCAGATACAATAAGATCGTCTTATGCAAAAACTCCCTGATAAATGGTATGTCTATATGCTCTGCTGTAGTGATAACTCCTACTATACCGGTATCACTAAAGATCTTTCCCGCCGTCTACAGCAACACAATGGTGGCCAGGGGGGCGCCAAATATACCCGTTCCCGCCGACCGGTAGCGCTGGTTTATCAGGAACAACAATGCGATCACTCCGCCGCTCTGAAACGGGAACGGGAAATAAAACGGCTTCAACCCCAGGCCAAACGGGCGCTGGCGATCCACAGGCAGACGGGGAAATAAATTTTCACTGTTTCGCGGATACCTGCGAAACCATAGTATAATCAAACCGTCAAGGTCCCCGATGATGAGTACAGGAATAAAATAATGCCCTATTTTGTCTACAAAATTAAACCCGCTGTCAGCAATCTTGTAAAAAACCTTGAAATGTTACAGGATTTTGAGGCCTACAAAGAAGCCAAGAACTTTGTAAAAGACGAACGCAAGAAACTTTCTGACGAAGATAAAACCGAATATAAGATCATTTTTGCTGATAATGCACTACAGGCTGAGGAAAAGCTGATGGAAAAACGCGATGCGCCCATCCTTCGGGAATGGGAAAAGTAATTCTCCCGGCCATCAAAACCCATGCACAAAAAACAGACCATAAAAACTATTCATCACGTTATACCCGCATCGCCATGAATTTGTGTTCAGTGCTTATGCTTGGACTGGAATGGATACTGCAGAATATTGACTGACTCGGTCACATCTTCCCGCTCTTCTTCGTGCATACGGCTAAAGGTTAGCTCGAAGGAGGCAATCGTAATGACATCACCCAGTTGCAGGGCATGCAGGTCAATGCGTTTCTCCCCATTATATATGCCATTCTTGCTGTCCATGTCCTGAATAAAAATTTCACTATCATTAAGGATAACCTGGGCGTGCAGGCGACTGATACGCGGTTCCTTTAAAACAATATCATTATCGCTGTGGCGACCGATATTAAAGCACGGCCTGTTTAATGGATATTCACCTATCAGGCGGCCATTCTTATGCACTATAATTTTCCGGCTTGCCGTCATGGCAGGCTCCCCTCTACTGATGGTATCAGTATTTTTGTCTTCCCGTAAAACAGGGATGTTTTCCAGCGGCTGGGCGAATGGCTGCCAGTTCAGTTCATCAATCGAAATCAGGATGATGTTCTGAGTGATCCGTTCATTGCTGTTAACAAAGGCACAAGTGAGCGCGTGATCCATGAGAATATTGATCAGGCGCGGCCGACCACCGGTGTATTCGTGAATGAGGGGGAAAACATCGCTCTCAATGGAGACTGTGTGCTTCCCACCTGCCACACTCAACCGATGGTTGATGTAGTTTTTGACATCCTCTT
>DRJN01000296.1 GCA_011052165.1 Gammaproteobacteria bacterium | reverse complement strand
CGAAAAGCCGAATTCAATACTACAGCAACAGATTATCTTGTTGTATTGTCTTTGCTGGCAGTGCTGGTGGCCTCAAAAGGCAATTTCTGGGGAAGTGAGTGGATAACGTTTGTTGTGCAAATGGTTGTCCTGTTCTATGGGTGCGAACTGCTTATTTCTGAAAAACGAACCCGATGGAGCGGCTTGAGCACTGCGGCCCTGGTAGCAGTGCTGATCCTGGGTGTGCGTGGACTTCTCGTGCTGTAAGCGTTAAATAACAGAGTAACAGACGAATGAACCCCGAGTTCTGGCAAAATAAAAATGTGTTGATTACCGGGCATACCGGATTTAAAGGCAGCTGGCTTTCGCTATGGCTCCAGAATCTGGGCGCCAATGTCAGCGGCTATGCATTGCCGGCACCCACGCAACCGAGTTTGTTTGAAACAGCCAATGTGGCGGAAGGTATGCATTCTGTCGCGGGTGATATACGCGACCTGGCCGGCCTGAAGCAGCAGGTAGCATCACGCCAGCCTGAAATCATCATTCACATGGCGGCACAGGCACTGGTACGTTATTCCTATGACAGTCCGGTTGAAACCTATGAAACGAATGTCATGGGGACAGTCAATGTCCTGGAGGCGGTACGCCATTCCGACAGCGTGCGTGTGGTGCTGAATATTACCAGCGACAAGTGTTACGAGAACCGGGAATGGCTGTGGGCCTACCGGGAAAACGAGCCCATGGGCGGGCACGACCCCTATTCCAGCAGCAAGGGCTGTGCCGAACTGGTCACCGAGGCCTACAGAAAATCGTACTTTTCAAATGGCACGAACGAATGTACGGTGGCCAGCGCCAGGGCGGGTAACGTCATTGGCGGCGGCGACTGGGCAACAGACCGCCTGATTCCCGATATCATCCGCGCATTCACACAGGCCTCTACCGTCGTTATTCGCAGTCCCGATGCGATCCGCCCGTGGCAACATGTGCTGGAACCGCTGAACGGCTACCTGACGCTGGTGGAGAGCCTTTGGGTGCATGGACCGGAGTTTGCCGGCGGATGGAACTTTGGACCCGCTGAGCAGGGCGCAATGCCGGTAGAATGGATTGTCAGGCAAATGATCGAGGCCTGGGGCGAGGGTGCCAGTTACGAACTGGATTCCCAACCTCAGGTGCACGAGGCAGCTTATCTCAAGCTGGATAGCTCAAAGGCGCGCAGCCTGTTGAAATGGGTGCCAAAGATGGATTTGTCTCAGGTACTTCAGTGGTTGACAGAGTGGTACAAGGTTTGCCAGCAGGGTGAGGATATGCGCGCATACACACTGTCACAAATCGATGCCTATCAGAACCTCGATATAAGCCAGGGAAGCCCTGATTAATTGAAATATTCTTGTCATCGCGAGCGTAGCGCGGCGATCTCATGATGGCTGGAAAGAGGTTATTACGTTGATTTTCACACAAACCGAACTGCAAGGGGCCTGCATTGTCGATATCGAACCCCGTCAGGACGAAAGAGGCTATTTTGCGCGCGTCTGGTGTGCGCGAGAGTTTGAAGCGCAGGGGCTCAAAACTGACCTGGTGCAGTGCAACGTTGCGTATAATCATAAAAAAGGCATCCTGCGGGGTATGCATTATCAACAGCAAGCGCATGCAGAAGTTAAACTGGTGCGCTGTACCCGGGGTGCGATCTACGATGTTATTGTGGACTTGCGCGCTGATTCGCCGAGCTACCTGAAGTGGACGGGTGTAGAGCTGACAGAAGAAAATCATCGTATGCTGTACGTACCCGAGGGCTTTGCGCACGGCTATATTACCCTGCAGGATGAGTGTGAATTGTTCTATCAAGTATCTCAGTTCTATGCGCCAGGCGCCGAGGGTGGTGTTCGCTGGGATGATCCGGCCGTGGGGATTGACTGGCCTGAAGCAGGCGAGTTGCTGATTTCTGAAAAAGACCGTTCGTGGCCGTTGTTGTGATTATTCTGGACAAGGCGCTGGAAGAACTGGAACGCCAAAACAGACCGATACGTGTCGCCATGATTGGTGCCGGCTACATGGGGCGCGGACTTGCCTTGCAGATTGTGCGCTATACCCGGGGTATGCAACTGGTAGCGATTGCTAACCGGACGGTCTCGGCAGCCGAAAAAGCCTACCGGCAGGCAGGTGTTGAATCGGTGTTGACCGTGGACAGCCCGCTGGAACTGGAAGATGCGATCAGGAAGGGACAGTGTGCTGTCACCGATGATGCTCAAATGGTGTGCCGGGCCGAGGGTGTCGATGCCATCATAGAGGTAACGGGTGAGATCGAGTTCGGTGTGCATGTTGTGATGACGGCCATCGAACACGGTAAACACATCGTACTAATGAACGCCGAGCTTGACGCGACCCTGGGCCCCATACTCAAAGTCTACGCCGATAAGGCGGGTGTTGTGATTACCAATGCCGACGGTGACCAACCGGGTGTCATCATGAATCTGTTCCGCTATGTCGAAGGTATCGGCTGCCGGCCGGTACTGGCGGGTAACATGAAAGGTTTGCAGGATGCCTACCGCACACCCGAGACACAGAAAGGATTTGCAGAGAAATACGGACAGAAGCCGCACATGGTGACGTCCTTCGCCGACGGCTCGAAAATCTCAATGGAAATGGCGGTGGTGGCCAATGCCACCGGTTTCAAGGTGGCAAAGCGCGGTATGCTCGGCCCGGCCTGCGAGCATGTTAACGACGCCGTGAATGTATTTTCACACGAAAGAATGCTCGAAGGTGGAATAGTCGACTATGTGCTCGGCGCACAACCCGGGGGTGGTGTCTTTGTTATCGGCTATAACGAGGACAAGATTCAGCAAGGCTACCTCAACTATTACAAAATGGGCGAGGGTCCGTTCTATGTATTTTATACCCCCTACCATATTTGCCATTTTGAAGCGCCAATGAGCGTGGCAAGAGCCGTTTTGTATAAAGACCCGACCACAGCTCCGATCGGTCCGCCGGTGGTTGATGTGTTAACGGCAGCAAAGAAGGACATGCTCGCAGGCGAAGTGCTGGATGGCATAGGCCGTTTCACCAGTTATGGGTTGGCGGAGCATGCCGGGGTTTGCCGCCACGACAGTCTGCTTCCACTGGGATTGTCGGAAGGCTGCCGTCTCAAACGGGCTGTTTCAAAGGATGAGGTACTGACCTATGATGATATTGAATTGCCCGCAGGGCGTCTCAGTGACAAGTTGAGAACAGAGCAGGATGAATATTTCGATGCCTAGGGTAACATGAAGGCTCATCGTCTGGTTTCCCGAATGCTGGTTAAAGCCCATGCCGCAATTCAGGGGGTCGAAAAGACACCTGTTTTTGTCGTAGGAACCCAGCGTTCCGGCACAACCCTGCTTATCGATATACTGGGTAAATCACCCTTGTGTCAGACTTTCCATGAAGTTGACGACAGGGCGATGCAGGATGTTCGTCTGAGGGATGAGCCGGTCATCAAGCAGCTCATCCAGGATGACGGTCACCCGTTACTGATATTCAAGCCCATTAATGACAGCCAGTATAGCGAGGCTTTCATCAATACCTATGATAATTCGCGTATCGTGTGGCTCTACCGGGACTATAACGATGTGGTCAATTCTGCCCTGGTGAAGTGGGCGGAGTGGCAGAAAAAAATTGTCCTGTGGGTCAGGGAACACTATGGGGATCAGGATACGCCTACGGACGAGCCTGAGAAGTGGCTTGCCATATACCGGGAGCGCATAACGCCGGAAACGGTTGAGGCTCTTCGTCGTTGCGCAGACGATGAGCTGACCAATGCCGAGGGTGCTGCTTTGCTCTGGTATATGCGTAATCAACTGTATTTCGACCAGCAGCTGGAGGATAGCGATAAGGTCTTGCTGGTCAGGTACGAAGACATGGTCAGAGACCCGATGGTTTATATCAAGCGCGTGTTTGATTTTATTGGCTGTCCGTTCAAAAACAACTATGCAGCCGATGTCAGAACGTCATCCATCGCCAAAAAAGATCAGCCTGAACTGCGGCCGTCCGTAAGGGATCTGTGCAATGGTCTACAGCAGAAACTGGACGCCGTTTATAAGCAGAAAAGGGGAGACTTGCAGTGAAAGCAGTAATTCTTGCGGGCGGCTTTGGCACGCGTATCAGCGAAGAAAGCAGCATCAAGCCCAAGCCTATGGTAGAAATCGGTGGCAAGCCGATACTCTGGCACATTATGAAGACTTACTCGGCGTATGGCATCAACGACTTTATTATCTGTTGCGGTTACAAGTCCTATATCATCAAGGAATATTTTTCTAATTATTATCTGCACTGTGCAGACGTTACCTTTGACCTGAAGAATAACGAAATGGAAGTGCATAACAGCAGCGTAGAGCCCTGGCGGGTGACGCTGGTGGAAACCGGGGATGAAACGCTGACTGGCGGCAGGCTTAAACGCGTGCGGCACCATTTGACAGATGGACCCTTCTGCTTTACTTATGGCGATGGTGTTTCCAATGTGGATATTGGAAAGTTGGTCGAATTCCACCGGTCACAGGGTGTATTGGCCACGCTTACCGCTGTACAGCCACCGGGACGTTTTGGCGCTTTTCAGCTGGGGCACAGCGAAGACAAAGTAGATTCGTTCAAGGAAAAACCGGAAGGAGACGGCGCCTGGGTGAACAGTGGGTATTTCGTGCTGGAACCGGGTGTTATCGACTATATCGACAGCGATGCAACCAGTTGGGAAAAAGAACCGATGGAAGCCCTGGCATCCAGCGGGCAACTGGCCGCTTTCAGGCATCACGATTACTGGCAACCCATGGACACACTGCGAGACAAGCATGTACTCGAGGACTTGTGGCAAAGCGGGCAGGCGCCCTGGAAAGTATGGGAATAAACAGGTTATTAATTAAGAGCAAAGGTTTAAAAGGGTGCTATGGCTGATCCATCTGGCAAGAGCGAAGATATTACCATCATCGAATCGGTGAGTGGCTGGGAGTTTCCGGATTTCAAGGAGCTGAAAGCTTACCAGGATCTCTTCTATTTCCTGGTCTGGCGGGACATCAAGGTACTTTATGCGCAAACGATCCTGGGTTTTGCCTGGGCGATCCTTAATCCGCTGATACAAATCATTATATTCAGTATTATCTTCGGCAAGGTGGCAAAACTCCCCAGCGACGGCATACCCTATGTCCTGTTTTCCACAGTAGCGATTATTCCCTGGACCTATATGGCGGAAGCCATGAATGTTTCCAGTCAAAGCCTGGTTTCGGGTCAAAACATGCTGGGCAAAGTGTACTTTCCCAGGCTTGTTTATCCACTAACACCGGTGCTGGCCAAGCTGGTTGATTTTTCTATTTCGCTGTTACTGTTAGTGGCCGTAATGATTTATTACCAGGTCGCACCGACCTGGAATTTGATCTATCTCCCCCTGTTGATAGTGCTCATGATGACGGTACCTGCGGGTATTGGGCTTTGGTTGTCAGCACTGGCGATCCGGTACAGGGATGTCAAATTTGCCATGCCATTCGTCATCAGAATGCTGATCTATTCGGCGCCGATCCTCTATACGTCATCTTCCATTCCCGAGGATTATCGTTTCCTGTATTCGTTGAACCCGATTGTGGCTGTCGTAGAAGGCTATCGGGCTTGCCTGTTGGGTTTACCGATGCCGTGGGAGTATATCTTTCCAGGAGCAGCGGTAGCCATCGTATTATTGTTTTTTGGTACTATTTATTTCAGAAAAATGGAACGTGTATTCGTTGATGTAATTTAGCCGGTTGCAGCCATGAAACTTGTTTACCAACCCATGGCGCACTGGCCTTGCCTCTCATGGCTGGCTAAATGCACACCACAGGAAGCGGCAGTCCAGGTATTTCACGGTAGCCAGGTTGAGATAAAAGACCCGTGGTTTTGCGAGGCGGCATGGGCCGGTGATTTCGAGGCGGGTGACTTTGATCGAACCGATATCGTCGCTGGTAGCGGAGGGCGCATACGGGACAACGGCCTCTGTTTCGTGTCGTCCGGTTCGGACGTCGATCGGCTACATAGTATCGAAAAAGATGGCGTGACACTCGTATCGAATTCTCTGATAGGCCTGTTGGCCTGGATAGAGGGTGATGCTGACATAGACTATGGCGAGTATGGCGCCGACTTTGCCAATTATCGATACACGGTATTTGGTCAGAGAACCCTGGCATTTCCAAGTACAGCAGGTGAGATCGACCTGACTTATTTTTCAAACCTGGTCTGGAACGGCAACCGGCTGGAAGTACACGACAAGCCCTGTGCCAACCGTCACTTTAACGACTTCGACGATTACCGGGTATTTCTGCAACGCAGCATGCAGGTGTTCGTAAACAATGCTCAAAATGATGCGCGTTCTCTACCCTATAAATTATCATGCCCCTTATCGAACGGTTACGATTCCCCGACCATTGCCGCATTGTTGCGGGAGTTTGAGGGTGTAGAAGCTTTTACCTTCGATGTAGACCAGCAAGGCGCAGACGACAGTGGTGAGCCGGTTGCGGTGGCGCTTGGAATACCCTGTCATGTCATAGATCGCGATGCCTGGTGTCTGGAAGAACTGGCAGAGATACCTTTCATTGCCTGTTCAGGCAGTATCGGTGACCTCGCCTTCAAGGCGGCAGAGAGTCACATGCGAGGCGCTGTCCTGATGAACGGCTACGGCGGAGACCTGCTGTGGGACAAACAGCCGACACTGTCAGACCCCATTGCCATAGGCGGTGGCAGTATGTTGGGTATGACGGAATACAGACTCTGGGCAGGATTCCTCAATTGCCCCGTGGGTGTCTGGGGGATCAGGCAACTGCACGACATCATTCGTATCAGTAACTCTGCCGAGATGAAGCCGTGGGATGTCGACGGTAACTACTCCCGCCCGATTTGTCGCCGGATTGTCGAAACAGCCGGTGTGGGCAGATCGTTATTTGGCATTAGCAAGCACGGTGTTTCTGTCGTTCCCCTGGCCCGGCGCAATGATCTGGGTCCCGTATCTCGCATGGACCTGCTGGCGTGGCTCAGCGAACAGCGTACACAAGGCAGAACCGGCAAGCGATCGATTCCACACCCCCGGTTTGCCAGGATGCTGGATTGGGGTATTACACCACTGGTGGAGTCAGTCGGTAAGGCAGAACGGATAGCACGCCGGCGTCGTTTCAAATGGATGGTACCAGCGGTCAAGGCGCTGAAAGAAACCATAACGCGCCCTTATTATCATCACCGTTATCGGGTACATTGGGCGATAGACCGCGCAAAACGCCGCTATCAGGAGCCGGAATAATCGGTCTCCCAGTCCAGCAGTGGCCGCACAACCCCGCCCAATTCCTTTGCCCAGTCACCCCGGGCCGAGTCGCCCTCCATCGGGTCCACGACGTGGAAGCTGACGGCCTCTCGTTCCCAGAACTGCATGATCTGGTGTGGCTGTATCGCCATCATCCCGGCGTTGATGAAATAGCTGCCTTCGGCTAAAAGGTTGCCGGGCACCCACGCTGTAGCGGTATAGACGCCTTTGGGGCGTTGTTTGTTGCGCCAGGCAGGATCCTGATCGAGGGTGACAAAGGCTTCAATACCATCGTCTGTAATGACGTCAAAGTGGGGCAGCAGCGTATGGCTGCTCTCGATGACTTCATAGGTCATTTCAATACCCACCGGTTTCCTGATATCCGCCGAGGCACTGAGCTCGCCGTCTTTATTTTTAATCCGTACGCTTCTGAGACGGACAATATCGCCGCCCGGTGCCTGGGCGATGTCGGGCCATGATCTCTCGGCAGCCGAATTGGTTCCTTCGTGCATATACCGGGCAACGATATCGTGTGTCTCGCCATCGGCGGCAAGCCGGCCATCATTGAGCATGATAACGCGCTTGCAAAGACGGGTTACCGCCGGCATGTTGTGTGATACGAAAAACACGGTCCTGCCCTGGCTACCGACGTCCTGCATCTTGTTCAGACATTTTTCCTGGAACGCGGCATCGCCGACCGCCAGGACTTCATCGATAATCAGTATCTCTGGCTCCAGGTGCGCCGCAACCGCAAATGCCAGCCGCACCCGCATGCCACTGGAGTAACGTTTGACCGGTGTATCCAGGAATTTCTCCACACCGGAAAACTCGACGATTTCATCGAACTTCTGATCGACTTCTTTTTTACGCATACCCAGAATGGTGCCATTCAGATAGACGTTCTCACGGCCGGTCAGCTCGTTGTGGAAACCGGTGCCCACTTCCAGCAGGCTGGAAGTACGACCATGAATCTCGATCCGGCCCCGGGCGGGCGGGGTGATCCGGGAAAGGATTTTCAGAAGCGTCGATTTGCCAGCGCCATTGCGGCCGATAATACCAACCACCTCCCCGCGGTTAACATCAAAGGAAACATTACGTAACGCCCACAACACATCAGGATCGGCGCTTGGGTCGGGGTTATCGAAATCCAGATCGGTAAACGTGTACAGTGATCGGTACTTTTTATAATTCTTTACCGGACTTTTGATCATCTGTACAACGGACTTCAGCAGTGACTCCTCGGCTTCTTCCTTGACACCCAGGCGATAGACCTTGCTGATATTTTCCACCTTGATGGCAGTATTGCTCGTGGACATCGTTTCCTCTTTTGTGCGTTGTCTTAACGCCAGTAACGGTAACCGAAAATATGCACAACCCAGAACCAGGAGATCAATTTCTGTAACAGCGATTTTTGTGCTCTCATCCGGTTGAAGCTCAGTCTCGATAAAAAGCGGCTGCCTTTTTCCTGCACTTCCGACTGCCGTTCCGGCGCCAGGTTGACCATCAGGTCGAGTAAGTCATGAAAATCCTCGGCCCAGACCTTGACCTTGATGGCGAAAGTCGACTGTTCTTCCGGGTGTTGCCGGAAACCCGCCTTGACCTCTTCCACATCAGCCCTGGGATAGTGGGCCGCCAGTTGCGCGATAGCAATACTGTCGTGAACATAACTGGGCGCAAACCCCCCCAGTTCCCGCAGGTAGCGGGTGTTGTACAGGGTATTACAAAAATAGATGGCTGTTTTTTCGGTAAACCAGCCAATAAAAAAGTCGGTGACCCCCAGGCCCGAGACACAATTGCGTGACTCGTAGAGGGTGTTGCCTTCATTATCAATGGTACGCACGCCGGTGCGGATAATGCCGCAACCGGTTTCGTAGTTAGCCGCCGCCAGACAACTTTCGATCATGTCAGCATCGATGACGTCGTCGTCGTGAAGCAGCAGCAGATAATCGCCTTTTGCAGCGTCTACGCAATAATTGAAATTACCCAGCGCGCCAAGCCCCGGGCAGTGCTTCTCATAGCGAATGCGTGGATCACCGTAGCTTTTTACCAGTTCGGCCGTGTTGTCCGTCGAACAATTGTCGGAAACAATAATTTCCAGCGGCTCATATTGCTGGGCGAGCGCACTCTCCAGCGCCTGCCGCAGGTGGCCGTCTGCACGGTTATAGGTAGGGATACCAATTGTTACCAGGGGATGACCTGACATACGGAAGCGTCTCTGTTTATTATTCGGCCGGCTGTGCGACCGGTTCCCACTGCCGTGACGTTGCATTCCATTGTTTGTGTACACGCGCCGGATTGCCGAACGCGATACTGCGCGCGGGAATCGATTTCGTGACCGTGCTGTTGGCGCCGATTATACACTGTTCACCGATAGTGACCCCGGGTAAAATGACCACGTTCTGTCCGATCCAGCTGCCTTTGCCAATCCGGATGGGCGCACTGCGAAACAGGGGCTGATACTTGTACGGGATGTCCGCGGTCTCGAACCCGTGCAGGGCGTCCGTGATGTTGACATTAGCGGCAAACATCACGTCATCTTCAATGCAGATGTGCTCGACGGCTGACACTTGCAGACCGCCCGTGGAAGACACATGGCTGCCGATTTCGATGCGTGGCTGGTAATGGACAGGTGAGGTCGGGTAAAGGTCGTTCCCCATAATCGATCCGGGATACTGGCGTATGGCATTGAGCAGCGCATTGGGCCCCAGGTAGACGTCGTCTCCCACACTGATATTTTCCGAACCGTGAATCCGCCGCGGAAACTGAATGATCAGGTTGCGTGGCGTGTTGGCGAATGTCGGTGGATTGTGACAGGCAGCCGCATCCGCTACCTGCTGTAAGGCAGCAGCCAGGCGTATCAGGAAGCGATGTTTGAGGTTATGCCAATTCACTGTAGAGCCACCTCAGTCGGTTAATCGGGTCGAACCAGGTGTTAATGGCATTATAATCGCAATATTGTAATATAAACGAAAATTTCTGTTTAACACTTCGTAGTCGGACAATAATAATGACAGACCTGAGCGTAGTCATCGCGTGTTACAACGGAGAAACCACCCTGGCGGATCAACTGGAAGGACTTGCTGTTCAGCAGTGGTCCAGGCCCTGGGAAATCATCTTCGTTGATAATCGTTCCACCGACGGTTCCCGCAAGATCGCGGAACACTACCAGGGCCGCCTGCCTAATTTGAGAATCATCGATGCTTCTGAAAAACAGGGTAAGTCATTTGCCCTGAACAAAGGTATACAAGCCGCGAAAGGTGAATCGATCGCTTTTGCGGACGCAGATGACCAGGTCGCACCGGGCTGGTTGCCGGCTATCGGTGAGGCGCTGCTGGCGCACGAGTTGGTTGCAACCCGTTGCGATGTGGAGACACTCAACCAGCATGAAAACCGGCATTACCGGAACACGCTGCAGGAGGAAGGGCTTCAGACGATTCATTATCCACCTCATCTGCCCCATGCCGGTGGTGGAACTATTGGTATCCGGCGGGCGCTGCACTTTCGAATTGGAGGGTTTGATGAGAGCCTGCCGTTTCTGGAAGACACGGATTATGTCTGGAAGGCACAGTTGGCGGGCGCGACATTCCATTTTGTGCCCGAGGCGGTGATGCGGGTCCGCTTTCGCACCGATCTGCGCAGCATCTACCGGCAGAAATACAATTATGCCGAGTACAATGTTTTCCTGTCCAAACGTTACCGCTCCTATGGAGCGCCTATGTCACATCCGTGGCGTAGCTACTTCAATGGCTGGAAATATGTTTTGCGAAGTATTAAAAAGTTGCGGCGGGCATCGTCACGTTCTGATTGGGTCGGGCAGTTCGGGACCATGGTCGGCAAGACCAGGGGGATTATCAAATACCGGGTTCCACCGACCTGAGTGATCGCTGATGAATAAGCGACTTGCGCGTATCCTGCTAAAGCTCACTCGTACGGGGACGGTTATCCGTGTGGATACCCGGAATCCCTGTGTGGCACTGACATTCGATGACGGGCCGAACCCTGACTACACCCCGCAGCTGCTGGATATACTCGAACAGCATCACGCGCAGGCAACTTTTTTCATGGTGGGGCAGACTGCGGCAAAATACCCTGATCTTGTCGCCAAAGTGGTGGCGCAGGGGCATGTGGTGGCAAACCATTCCTGGGATCACCCTTCCTTCCCGACGTTGACCGGCCGACAGCGACGCGCGCAGCTGCGCCGTTGTGCTGATGTCCTGGCTCCTCATGGTCAGAAGCTGTTTCGGCCGCCATTTGGACACCAGGACCCGGCTTCCAGGTTGGACGCCCTGTGTGCCGGGTACGAGGTAATTGCCTGGAACGTGCTGGCCGGCGATTGGCGGGACTGGGGTGCCGACAAAATTCTGGAGAAACTGGCAGGCAAGGTGCAGCCCGGAAATATCATCCTGCTGCACGACGGATTGTTCAGCGCGGCACAACACACCAGCCTGGACCGGACGCCGACGCTGCAGGTTGTCGATCAGCTGTTGAGCGAACATGCGGACTACCGGTTTGTGACAATCCCGGAATTATTGAAAAGTGGACGGGTAGTGCGGCAGCCCTGGTTCCGGACAGGAGATCAGCGGTGGCTGGACGGCTTGAAAACGGCGCAGGCGTTGCAGGGAAAAATGGAGGAGTAATAAAAAGCGCCGGACGTTAAAACCGTCCGGCGCTGTCTTTCTTGCGGGTTTGTTGCAGGACTACCTGGCTTTACAACCAGGCCGTTTACGGCGGCTCAGCCAGACTACCGCCGTCAGCATCAGCATCGGCATCAGGGGGTCTTTAGCCTGATCACCGCTGTTGGTCAGTGTACAACCACCGCCACCACCGCTACTGCTGGGCGCCGGGCTGCCTACGGCCAGGGGATCATCGATGCTGCCATCAGCGATACCATCCAGATCAGTGGCGGGGTCGCCGTCGGTCAGAGTGACATCGACGGTGGTGCTATTGACCAGGGTCCAGACGCTGGTCGGCAGCTCGGTGAAGGCGCCGCTGTTATCTACCTTGTACAGCTTCATGTTACTGGGCAGCGCCGCCGAGAAAGTCAGACGGACGGTGACGGTGTCGCCAGGGTTTGTGGTCGTGGTCGTGTAACCGATGGTTCCCAGCGGGAAGTTGATGCCAGCCGGACCATTGGTGGCAGTGCCTGTAACGACACCGGTCAGTGCCTGTCCGTTGCTGCTGATGGTGACAGCGTCGCCATTGTCTAACGGTACACCACTGGCAATGGCGGCATCGCTGGCGGTGGCGCCGGCTTCGAGGGCATTGATCACGCCGTCACTGTCACTGTCAGTGGGGTTGGCGGGATCACCAATCTCGTTGGCGTCGGGTATGCCATCACCATCGGTGTCACCATTCACAGCATTTGGATTCAGTTCAAGCGCTATGGCCTGGGCGTCGGTAACACCGTCGCCATTGCTGTCCGTTTCACCAGTGGTGTTGACAGTTACGGCGATAGTGACCGGTACGGCTATACCGGCTCCGGCCTGGTCGGTCACAGTTACTTCGATGCTGTCCGTGCCGGCTGTGGCGCCAATGGCGTCATAGGTCACCAGGCCATTGGCATCCACGGTGGCACCATTGCCGCCGGTGGTCGACTGCCGGGTAACAGCATAGGTGAAGGTATCACCCACATCCGGGTCGCTGACATTCACCTGCACGGTGTCACTGCTTTCCTGGAACAGAATGATGCCGCCTGAAGTCACCGTTGGAGCATCGTTGACGTTGGCCACGTTGAGGGTGAATGACTGGGTGCCGGTCAGATTGCCGGTTCCGTTGTCGGTCACGGTCAGGTCGACACTCACGTTGCCGACATCGGCGTTGGCCGGTGTGCCGGAAAGCGTGGCGGTGCCATTGCCGTTGTCGGTCAGCGTCAGCCAGGCAGGCAGGGTGCCTGCCGTGATCGTGAGTGTATCGCCGGCATCGGGGTCGTTACTGGTAATACTGTAGCTGTAGGCGACGCCCTGCGTTGCACTGGTTACCGCGGTGCTGGTGAACGCCGGTACATTGTTGATGTCGGCGATGCTCAGGTTGAATTGCTGCGTGGCCTGGAAGCTGCCGTCGCTTGCCGAGACAGTAACGCTGATCGGCTGAGTGGCTTTGGCATCGGCGTCGGTTGGTGTGCCGCCGATGACTCCTGAGGTGGAATTGATCGTCAGCCCTGTGCCTGTGGGCAGGCCGGCGGTTATCGAATAGGTCCGCGTACTGTCAGGATCGATAAAGTTACCGGTTACGTTCAGTGGGCCAAAGGCGGTGCCCTCGGTACCCGACTGCGCGCTGATAGTGCCAGACGGTATCGGAGGGTCATTCACAGGCACAATCGTGACCGGGATGGTAACCGGAGCACTCAGGTTCGGGCTGCCGTTGTCTGTGACCGTTACTGTGACTGAATCGGAACCGTTGAGATTCAGGGACGGCGTATAAGTCACCAGGCCACTCGCCGAGACGGTTGCGGTTCCTTTGGACCCTTGTGCGGTTACTGAATAAGTAAAGGCGCTACCGGTATCCGGGTCATTGGGTGCGATCTGACTTGTGCCGGGGACGTCTTCGTTGGTACTGATCGCCGGTGCAGTCGGTACCGGTACTTCGTTGACGTTGTTCACCGTGACGGTGAAGTTCTTGTCAAATGTGCTTGAGCCACTGTCTGTGGTCCGAACACTGATCGTATGGCTGGTATTGGCTTCGAAGTTCAGCAAGCTGCCGTTGGCCACCTGGATCTGGTTGCCCACCACTTTGAAGCGGCCACCGGCACCGTTGGAAGGACTGACCAGGGAATAGGTGAAGGAGTCACCCGCATCCGGGTCGGTCGTGGTCAAGTTACCGACCACCGTGTTGTTGGCGGAATTTTCATCCACGGCCGCTACGTCCAAGGCAATATCGGTCGGCGCATCGTTCACGTTTGCAACTGCGATGGTGAACATTTGCGGGCCGGTGAGGAGTCCGGGGCCGGAGTCGGTGACCAGCAGGTCGACGGTGTTAGTGCCAGTTACATCAGCATTAATCGGCGTGCCGGACAGTGTCGCTGTGCCGTTACCGTTATCGGTCAGTGTCAGCCAGGCCGGTTTGGTCGTCGCCGTGATGGTCAGGGCATCACCGGCTTCCGGCGCAGTAGCAGTAATGTTATAGGTATAAGCGATGTCCTGCGTGGCCGCTGTCACAGCTGCGCTGGTAAAGCTCGGCGCCTGGTTGGCAGCCATGATCACGGTGACATTGGCAGTTTGGGTGTAGCCGAACTGGTCTGCCACGGTGTAAGTGAAGCTCTCGGTCGCATTCGTTGCCGTTGGTGTGTAGAGCACATTAGTGACGTTGCTGGTGGCAGAACCGCTGGGGACAGGTGTGCTGACTGCCGTGACAGTCAGCGTATCCCCAGCATCGGGGTCGGTGTCATTCACCAGTACGTCCAGCGGCACGTTGGTGGCGTTGTTGATAATTTTCAGCAATAAATCATCGAGTGGCGTGGGTTGCTTGTCGTTGATCAGCAGGCTGGCGGATGTGGATGCGCCACCTTCATTCGCGACTGCAATATCGGGAAGGGTATCACCGTCGAAATCATTGATCGCCAGTGATGTCGGCGCTGTTCCAGCAGGGAAGTTGACAATACTCGCTGCAAGGAAGATACCGGAACCATCGCCCGGCAGGACGCTGACGTTATTGCTGCCCGCATGGACGACGACGAGGTCGACCTGCGTGTCGTTGTCGACATCGATAATGGCGATACTGCGCGCATCGGTACCTGTCAGTGTATCGGCCTTTAGTGCAAACCCCCCGGCGCCATCACCCAAAAATACGCTCACGGAGCCGTCGGTCGAATTGGCCACAGCAAGGTCGGGGAAACTGTCAGTATTACTGTTCAGGCTTCCAATTGACAGTCCATCCGGGCCTGCGCCTGCCGGGAATGGGCTGCCGGTAACGGCAACGAAGTTCGCGTTGTTCGAACCTTTGAGCACGGTGATCGTGTTGGCAAGGAAGTTCGTGCAGGTGATATCCGGTATGCCGTCGCCAGTGGCGTCAGCGAACGTTACTGCAAACGGCTTGTTGCCGGCGATAAAAGGTGAGTTTGTTGCTTTGGCAAACGTATTTGCACCGCTATTCAGGAGCACTGTAATGTCGGCGCTATTGAAATTGGCGGCGATGATGTCGAGATCTGTGTCGGCATCGACATCACCCAGGACGAGGGATTTGGGCCCGGTACCGATGCCGTCAGTCGTTGTATAATTGGTGGCTGCGCCAAAAGTACCATCACCATTGCCTGGCAGCACAGCCACCAGATTCTCACCGAATACCGCTACGACAATATCCGGGATGCCGTCGGGCGCTGTCGCGGGGGCCACGCCAACAACGTCACCAATCGCCACTGCGGCGGGCTTCGTAGTCGTTGCGCCGGTACCGACGGTGATGTTTGTAGCTGCATTAAACCCGCCCAGTGAGTCACCTTTGCCCAGCATGACACTGATACTCCCGCTGCCAAAATTGGCGACCACAAGGTCTGGTACGGTATCGGCGTTCAGGTCGCCGCTGACGACTGCGGTTGGGTCAGTGCTGGCTGTCAGTGTTTTTGCTGGTGCAAAATCAGCCGCAAACAAGTTGCCTGAAACAGTTACCGCCACCAGGACGGCAGCGAGCGTTAGCGTGGTGCGTAGCGTATGGTAGGCCATGAGCGATTCTCTCTGTACAAGGTATTTTGTTATCTAAAAGCAAAAACTATACCTAATTATAACCAATTGAAAATTGTACGTATATACTGGCACCCTAATTTCTACTGTAAAATAATTCGACGAATATGCGGAGAAAACTGAGCTTCAATGAGTATACTTCAATCCAAATCTCGCGAATATTACGTTTTATAACAATAGATTAAAACTTAATCTTATGGATGTGTCTGCTGTGGCAAGTCATTCGTCTGCGTACTGTAAATAATTCTGTGTTTTGTGTTTTCTGGGATATAGTAACAGCAGCTAATAAACAAATAATTAAAATAAACATTGAGTTAAAATATTTTTCGCCAGTGATAGAGGTGTCGAAAATATTAACATTATTGCGCAGAATCACCCGCAATCGTTTGTTACTACATTGTATAACGGCTGTAAGCCGGGTGGTTTCTGTTCTCAATCCCGATTCATCCGGCTGTTAAGATGATCGGCCAGCCGTAGGCTGAGTTGGACGATAGTGAAAGTAGGATTGGCGTGGCCGCTGGTGGGAAAAACGCTACTTCCACCTATATATAAATTCCGAATACCGAATACCTGAAGATTTTCGTTAACAACACCCTGCTCGGGTGATGATGCCATACGGGTGGTACCCATATGGTGGTTCCCCCCAACTTCATCGTGCGCTGTATCAGGAAAGGTCAAACTTGAATCGATCAGCCAATCCGACAGCCTTACCCGCCCCAGGTCCTTCTGCGCCAGGATCCTGCCCGCTTCCAGCGCGCTTTGCCTTAACGTGTGCTTGTCCAGTTGTGTCAGGCGCCAGTCCACGTCAATGCGTGGATTGCCAAAACGGTCAACCGCTTTAGCGAGTTTTATCTGGCTGTCCGGGTTAGGACTCGGCTCCGACGCGGTTTTCAAGCTAAGATCGTGGGGGCAGTTAACGCGTTTCTCTCCCTTAAGGTCGTCAGCAATGGGTAGCAACGTATCGGACTCACAAACAAATCGCTTCAGCCTTTCTTTAAAGGAGGAATGATGCGGTGGTGTACCGGTTCCTTCCCGTGGGCGGAATCGCAGGCCAAAGTTAAGGATTTTATTCTTCTTCTGGAATGCTGCTCTTGGTTCATAAAATGCGGTTTTAAAATCAGCTTGTTTCATACTGGCGTAGCGGGCGAAGGCCGGATGTTCGTAATTCAACAGCGCCGTGGCGACGTTGAAGTGGGGGTGTTCCATAAAAAAACGGCCAACCAGATCATTGCCATTGCCGATACCGTGTTTTACCTGCCGGTTTGCATTTAACAGGGTGCGGGGATTTTCCATACCGCCATGACATAAAACGTAGTAGTCCGCCTCTGTTTCGAAGTTTTCACCAGTAAAATTGGAAAGCATCATTGATGATACGGCGTCAGCATTTTCGTTGAGTTTGATATCAACGACGTTTGCATTTAACACGCAGGTGATGTTCCTGGACGATTCGACGGTTTTACGGTATTTCGTGCCGAAGCGGGTTATCGGCAAGCTGTAGCTGAAATCGATTTTTTCCAGGTTCGGGTCTTTCCCCAGCAGCTGGAGATAATCCGGTGCAGTAGAGGTCTTGATATCCAGGATAGCGGCCGTTTCTGCATAATAAGGATCCAGGCTACGCTTCTTTATTGGCCATCCACTGTAGGGTACATAATCGCGTACCTCAAAGTCCTCGGTATTCAATGCATGGCACCAGCCTCCCCAGTGGTTGGATGTGCCACCAAAAAAACGCTGCCGGCAGACATTGCTGGGAAAATAATCCAGACCCGTATTGGTTCCTACATAGACCTTGTTGGATGCTTCGGTATACGTAAGCCCCCCCGCTTCCAGCAACAGGATACGATAGTGTTTTTTTGCCAGTTTTAACGCCAGGGTGAGACCTGCCGGGCCGGAGCCGCTGATGCAAATATCGTAGGAGTTATCGAGCGCCGCTTTTCCGGTAGACTCGAGATCAATGAGCATGATTTATTCTCCGGTCCAGTCGTCTACCAGATCATCGGTCCGGAGCACCCAGCCATTATGAAGATACAGTCTCTTGGTTTCCCCCTGTACGCTACGCAGCGTACTGAAAGCGGTGGTCAGGGTTGCGAGAAATACCAGGAATTGTCGTCTCGAAATCATTATTTCAACCTGTTGTTATGGTTTTGCATACGGCTTAATCAAATATTTGTTCTTGCTAAATTACCTACAAAATAAGTTATAACCTTCTGTAATACAAATATATAGTTATTTTCTCATAAAATTGATGTGCCAAACTGTCATTTAACATTCGGGAGAATTATGCTAGAAAGCCGTAACGGGTGTAGTTGAACTGTGTTCTCTGCGGGGCATCTGGCAATGTTGTGCATAATAATAATTATAGCGGATGATACGAAATGCAGGTAATAGGAACTTCTCAATTTGTCGGTCGGCTGCAAGCACATATTCAAGTGCCTGACAGTACCTTTATATACGCCATTTTCATTCTCCTTATTTACACCATGTCTGCTGCGTTCGCAACGGCTGTTTGGGCTGTGGATATTCGGGTCAATGCCGGAGGGAATGCCTACACTGATGGTGCGAGCAACGTGTGGTCGGCGGACACCGGTTTCAATACCGGCCGCATTTCCACGGCGGGTAGTGGTGTGGCCATTACCGGGACCACGGATGATGTGCTTTACCAGGTGCAGCGCTTTGATTCTGCAGCGGCACCGGATTTGATTTATAGCTTCGCGGTGCCCAACGGAGACTACACCGTCAAGCTGCATTTTGCCGAGAACTACAGCGGTGTCTTCAGTGTGGGTGCACGGGTATTCGGTGTGCAGATGGAAGGCGCCACGGTCATCAGCAACCTGGATATCTATGGCACGGTGGGGGCGAATGTAGCGCTGGTGCGTAGCGTGCCGGTAACGGTGGCTGATGGGCAGATGGATATTCACTTT
>DRJN01000295.1 GCA_011052165.1 Gammaproteobacteria bacterium | reverse complement strand
TTCGCTGCATGACGCAGGGGCAACTGGCCAAACAGGCCGGTATTTCTCAAGGGCAGGTTGCCCTGATTGAGTGTGGCAAGCGGGAAGGGAAGGTGCGAGAAGCTGACGCACCTGGATGATTTGAGCATGAAAAACACGAAGTTATTTTGTAAGTGTAGCGGGATCCCGGTTTATACTGCGATCGGCGGTCATATTTACCCGTAACGGGAAGGATATCAGCTACATTAGTTGAGTTGAGTACAGATTATCCAATGAATCGTGTATAGTGGTCTGGATTTGAGCCGATACCTGATTTGGAAATGGAAAGGTTGCCGGTTTTGATGGAAGTGCGGACTTTCACTCAAAACGCAAAAAGATAACCCTTCGTGATCAGTAGTAACACCACCCCAAGGTATATCTAACCTTGATTTGATAGCGGGATATTTATTCGCTGACCAGAGGTTAGCACTCGCCGCTTTGTCGTCATAAATCGCCTGCTGTGAGGTGATGATGGCAACCGCCAGATGACCCCGAAATTAATTGACCGGGAACTTGAATTTCAGCAAAGCGTACTGTGCTGGAGGGAGAGATCCCGGTATCCAGTGGCGGGCCCCAATGGTGCTTTATCCGCGACGGGATTGAAACAAGTACGGTATTGATTGTGGCGGACAACACAAACGACAGTGGTGAAAATTATACCTGTGGTTCATGAGATGTCGACGTTGAATAACTATCTGGAGGGGAGTTGGGAAAAATTTGAGCGGTCGATCAGGCACACAATCGGGTCGAATTTTCGCTGGCGTGTAAGGCCGATGGACAAGCAATCAAACCGGAAAATGGTTGCCGATCTCGTGCAGAACGATATTAAGGAAAATAACGGGGTTTTTCCGGATAAAAATTCATTCATTGAACGAATATGACAGGAGGCGCGAATTCGTATGAGAAAGATCAAGATTGCTCTCGTTTGCAGCAGAAACGGATCGGGTAGCCCTGATAGTCACTTTTCCACATTATCGGAGGGTAACCGTGACCAGTTTTAACTCTGTAGCTAGTGCAACAAATGTCACGACTGCACTCTTGCTGGCCGCAGGTACGGGAACGCGCCTGCAGCCATTGACCCTGGATGCCCCAAAGTGTCTCACTGAGGTCGGCGGTGTTCCTATTCTCGGACAGCTGGTCAAGCATTTACGCGCGCATGGATTTAAGAGGCTGATCGTGGTGATCGGCCACCTGGGCGACCGTATCCAGGAATTTCTGCACCAGCATGCAGGTGACATGCAGGTGGATTACGTCATCAATCCAGATTATCGGACAACCAATAACATCTACTCTCTTTGGCTGGCACGGCAGCAAATTCGGGAACCGTTTTTGCTGGTGGAGAGCGATCTGGTTTTCGAGACCTGGATGCTGGGAGATATGCTGCAACCCGACAAGATGGCGGTTTCCAAGGTGCTTCCCTGGATGAATGGCACCACGGTGGAACTCGGGTTGGCGTGGCGTGTGTCGGCTTTTCGCATGAATGGCGACAGGCGTAATGATGCGCGTCAGTACAAAACAGTCAATCTCTACAGCCTGTCCCTTGAGTCCTGGAACAAGATTGAAGAAAGATTAAGCCGCTATGTCTCGGAGCGCAGGCTCGGTGAGTATTACGAGGCCGTATTTGCCGAGTTGGTTGCTGACGGCACAATCTGTTTCGATGCGGTCATCTTCGATGCAGGCCGATGGTATGAGATCGATACCCGGGCGGATCTGCGCGGGGCGGAGAAACTGTTTGCCCGGCCTCGTGCCATCGCCAGCCGTTCTCTAATCGTCACCGAGCCAGCTGCTACTCTTGCCTGAGATTGATCACGCCTCCGTCAACCGGTATTGGGAAAGCGTCAAGTCCTCTATCCTGGGACCCTATATGATGGATGGCTTCGGTTTTCCAGTCGGTGCCGGCGAGTTCCGTTTCCGTGCCGAAGCTACGATTGTTCAGCGCTTGCTTCGTGACATCGAACACAATGGCTCGGTTCTGGATCTTGGCAGTGGTGTTGGATATTGGGCAGAGGAGTTTGCACACTGTTTCTCCCGGGTGATTGCTGTCGAAGGCAGTAACGTCCTCTATCAGGCGTTGGATGAGCGCTGCGCCCCGATTCCCAATATTCGTACCCTGCATGGCAATGTTTTGACGTTCGAGCCCGATGGCCAATACAGTCTGGTCTTCCTCGGTGGCTTGCTGATGTACCTCAATGAAAATGATGTGATCGCCCTGTTGAAAAAGTTGATCCCTTGCCTCGGGCCGGATGGGATCATTCTGTGTCGTGAGTCCACGGTACGGGGTGAGAACGTGACGGGCACTGGTGATTACCCCGTCGTTTATCGTTCTGTATCGGACTACAAACGCATCTTCAAACAATGCGGACTAACCCTCAAACAGGTTGAAAGAAACGAGCCCTATGTTCTGATGCAGATGGGGTGCGAACTGATCAAAAAATGGAAACGGGTTGTTCCCCAGCCGCTGCAGATGTTGCGAGTGGCGGGTTGCCTGGCCTATTGGAGTATGCGTTTAGGGGATCCCTGGATCAGGCGCCTTCCCGGTATACTTGGAATTGCATTCCCGCATCTTGAAAACCACTTTTTCGTGCTTGGGACCGGGTCGGGAATTAATTCATGAGTAAAGGATTCAGATGATGCCATGGAAAATCTGCAAGGAAAATTTATCTATCGGAACCTGGCGAACATCACATCGATTCTCGGCGTACTGCCGCTGGTGTTGTTGTTCCTGGAAGAGGGCTATCGTTATCTGATCCCGTTAATCATATTCAATAATGTGATGGATGACCTGGACGGTATTCTGGCAGCCAGGTTGAACATCCGTAGCCGCTTTGGTGCCAATATCGATAATGTTTGCGATGCTGTCGCCCATGTGGCCCTGATCATGGCAGTGAGCGCGCATTTTGGCGGACTGACGTTAATGGCGGGCATGATTGCTGCCGCTTCGATTATTCTTCGTGCTACATCCCGGCTCGATCCGGGAATCGTAACAGGTGGTGGTTCGCCGACCAATGAGCTCATGCGCCACATGCTGTTTGTCCTCCTGTTGACGCAGATGTTCAATGTTAACCCCGAGTTCTTTCTGGTTGTTATTTTCATCTTGCACTCGGTAACGATGGTCGTGTCATTCAAATTACCGGTTCTTATCCGAGGACTGGCAAAGACCGCCACGACGGTTACTTTGGTGAATGTGGCGCTGGTAGCCGCATGGCTTATACCGATGGTTACACCCTTCATCGCGGCAGCTTTCATTGCCACCTACTTGTATTCATTTGTTGTTGGAGGAGCGCAATGGCTCAAGGAGCGGGGAAACAAGCCGTGCGTTTGAGGCGCACTGATATAACGCGTCAGGTCTGCAAGGGGAGCTCATGACATGTCAAAGCTGCCATCATTACTAGGCCATCTCTTGTGCCGGTTGGGGTTTCATGACTATCGAGTGCTTGAAATCAAGTTCCAATTCACTTCTGGCGGCAGTATCGAGAAGGTCGAGTGCCGGCGCTGCGGAGCGACTATTACCCGGCAGACATAACCTGCCTCGAAGCTGGTAGCCAAGGTATATCTTTGGTTACTTGCCGGCCTTTGCGATGAAGCTATCCCGGGTGGGAAAGCGCCCTTCATGGCGTTTTATTTGCTCATTTATGTGATTGGCAATCATTTCTCGGTTGGTAGACGTATCAATCGAGCGAAGAAAAGGGGGACGGAGTTTAAATAATAAAATAATTGACCATCCAGCTAAACAGAAGTAACCTGCTTTCATGCCCCGACACGAAAGACTAAATTATCCCGGCTGTATCTATCATGTAATTACCCGAGGAATAGAGCGACGGAAGATCTTTTGAGACAACCAGGACAGGGATGAATTTCTATATTGATTGGAAAAGGCATTGGAGGAGGCGAATGGCGTTTCAAGGGCAAAGAATTTAATGTCCTTTTGGGCAAGTAGAGAGTTAGGAATTTCAGGTAAGGAAATAGCAGATTATTTTGGGGTTACTAGCCCGGCAATTTCATATAGTATTAGGCAAGGGGAGAGATATGTCAGGCAACATGGTGTTAACTTATTATTCTAACTCCGTCCCCTATAACA